>JAJRZX010000040.1 GCA_024275045.1 Deltaproteobacteria bacterium | reverse complement strand
TGTTCAGAGTTGATAAGCATTTTCCCCCGTTGGTTTTCTTTATCTTACTTTCTTTTTTCCAAAAGAAAGTAAGGGGTAAGCCAGTCTTTATATTCTGCTATCTCTCCTTTAACCGCCTTAAAGAAGACATCCTGAATTTTTTGTGTAACAGGGCCGGGTTGTCCGTTGCCTATGGTTCTGTTATCGGCCTCTCTAATTGGTGTAATTTCTGCGGCAGTGCCTGTAAAAAATGCCTCGTCCGCTGTGTAGAGCTCATCGCGTGTAAAGCGTTCTTCTTTTACGGTAAGGCCGTGGTGGGCGGCTATCTGCAGGACGGAGTCTCTTGTAATACCCTTTAGTATGGATGTAGGGGGCGTTGTCTTGATGATGTTGTCCTGGACAATAAAGATGTTCTCGCCGCTGCCCTCGGAGACGTACCCCTCGGTGTCGAGCATAAGGGCCTCGTCGTACCCTGCTGAGACTGCCTCGATTTTAGATAGTATGGAGTTCACGTAATACCCTGTGACCTTGGCTTTACTCATGGATGAGTTTACGTGGTGGCGCAGAAATGAGGAGACCTTTATACGTATGCCTTTTGCCAGCCCATCTTCACCAAGGTACGCGCCCCAGTCCCATGCGGCTATGGCCAGGCGTATGGGGTTTTTGCCCGGATGAATGCCCATGGCCCCTGCTCCGATGTATGCTATGGGCCGTACGTAACCCTGCCTGAGTTCGTTGGCCTGAAGGGTTTGGATTATGGCGTTGTTAATCTCATCCTCTGAGAAGGGTATCTTCATTAGTGTAATGTGCGCGGAGGCAAAGAGGCGCGCCGTGTGTTCACGAAGGCGAAAGACGGCACCGCCGTTCTCTTCAGCAGAGGTATAGGAGCGTATGCCCTCGAAGACGGCCAGGCCATAGTGCAGAGAATGGGTGAGGATATGCACATTGGCGTCTTTGCCGTCGATGAGTTTACCGTCCATCCATATTTTTTTACATTCAATCATTTACAAACTCTCCCGGATATGAATTTTTCATAATCATGTGTTGCGTTTGCGCCTTGCCCTTTTCTCTCTCCTTGAGCGTTGCGGGCCGGGGTCTGTCTCTCACATGTGCGGATTTGTTTTTTCAGCCGCTTCTATGATGAGCGTACTTGTACGTCCTGTACGTTAGACTGATTTTTTCATCAGGTCCCGAAAGGTATCCTGTACCACGGTTGCCGGGGTTACCTCAGAGCCTTTTATCATTACGCATTTGCCGTCAAAGGTGGTGCCCTCGCCTATGATGAGCGTGGGGGTCTTAATCTCGCCGCAGACGCGTGCCGGTGCCTGAAGCTCTACGCGCTCGGCGGCGTTGATGGTGCCCTTGACCTCGCCGGTTATAAGGAGGCTGCCGATTTTTATCTCGCCTTCCACAAAGGCGTGGTTGCCTACAATCAGGGCGCCGGCTGAGTTTATCTCTCCCTTGAAGCTGCCGTCTATGCGTACGGTTTTTTCAAAGGTGAGTTTGCCCTCTACCTTCATGCCCGCGCCAATGAAGCCGGTTATATGAGAGTCTTCTTTGTGATCGTCTTTATGAAACATTGGGACAACCTCCGCCGTGATTTAAACTATATATTTTTTACCGCAAATATTTGATGGTTACAGGCTGCGTACGGCTGTATTTTTAACATGTAAAACCTGCTGCGCTATGAGCGCTGTTTTTATGCCCGCTGCTCAATGGAGCGCAGGAGCTCTATTACACGCTCTCGTTCGTCAGGTGAAAAATATAAGATTTCAATACTGCCTTTGCCTTTTTTTTCCTTTAGGTGTATTCGTGTTGAGAATATGCGTGCGAGCTCGTCCTCGATGTTCTTCATGGCCGGGTCTGTGGCAATAGCGGGTTTTGTTGTTTTTACTCCGCCGCGCCTTGCCAGGGCCTCGGTTGCTCTAACAGAAAGGCCCTTTGAGATAATTTGTCTGAGGAGCGCAAGACGGGTGGTGGTGGACTCCAGGGAGAGGATGGCGCGTGCGTGCCCCATGCTCACTGTATCGCTTCTTATGGCCTCTTTTACCTCATCAGGCAGGCCAAGGAGCCTCATGTAGTTGGCAACAGTGGCGCGGCCTTTGCCCACCCGCTCTGCCACCTCGGCCTGTGAGAGCCCGAAACCCATAAGGTGCCTGTATGCCTCGGCCTCTTCCATGGCGTTTAGGTTCTCTCGCTGAATGTTCTCTATTATGGCAAGCTCAAGGCTCTCTTCCTCCGTAGCCTCCATGGTAAGTACGGGGACTTCAGTGAGCCCTGCCATGCGCGCGGCCCGCAGCCGCCTCTCTCCGGCTATTAACTCCAGCCTGCCTGTTGCTCTCTCTACCCTTACGATAAGGGGTTCTATGACGCCTTTTGCGCCTATGGAGCCGGCAAGGTCACGAAGGGCCTCGTCATCAAAGGTCTTTCGCGGCTGACGGGAGTTGGGTGTTATTTTATCAATGGCAGCGTAAAAGAATTTTTTGTGCCCACCGGCGTCCTGCGTCTGCGGCAAAGCCCCTGTGCCTGCCTCCTGCGCCCTGTCGCCGCCTCTATGCGTCTCTTCTTTAGCCCTGCCTATAAGAGCCCCAAGCCCTCGGCCCAGAACTTTCTTTTTTTCAACCATCATTTTAACACCTGTAAGGGCTTGATTTAATTACGCATTTACGGGATTGTCCAGCATTATGGGGCTGCCGGGGCTTCTTAATATCAGTTCTCTTGCAAGGTTCATATAACTTTCCGCGCCTCGTGAGCGCACATCGTAGAGCAGGACAGGTTTGCCGAAAGAAGGGCTCTCGCTGAGGCGGATATTTCTTGGTATAATAGTCTCAAAGGTCTTTTCCTTGAAGTGAGAGCGCACCTCTGTGAGGACCTGATGCGCCAGCCTGTTTCTTGAGTCGAACATTGTAAGGAGCACCCCTTCTATCTCCAGCCTGGGGTTAAGCTCTTCGCGAATGAGCTCTATGGTCTCAAGTATCTGACTGATACCCTCAAGGGAGTAATACTCGCACTGGAGCGGTATTATAATGGAATCAGACGCCACCAGGGCGTTAACGGTAAGCAGGCTAAGTGACGGCGGACAATCTATGAAGATATAATCAAACTCAGCGGCAAGCCCCTCTATGGCGTCTTTGAGCGCGAACTCCCTTGCCTCCGCGTCAATAAGCTCCACCTCCGCGCCGATGAGATCAATGCTTGATGGCACGGCCTTAAGGCACGGCAGGGCCGTGTCCCGTATAAGGCCCTCCATTGCAGATTCTTTTATAAGGGCCCTGTATATGCCGTTGTCTGTGTTTTTTTCCAGCCCAAGCCCGCTTGTGGCGTTACCCTGCGGGTCCAGGTCTATGAGAAGCACGCGCAGCTCGGCCACGGCAAGTGATGCGGCCAAGTTAACGGCGGTGGTTGTCTTGCCCACCCCGCCCTTCTGGTTTGCTATTGATATAATTCTGCCCATATTTCTGTAATCCTATCACAAAACCCATAACAAATAAAATTTTTTAATGACAAAATCTTTGCCTCTGCGGGGGCTTTTGTTGTATTAGGGGTAAAGGGGTTTTTTCTGCAGGTAAAGTTTTTTGAGAGGCACCTGCCGGTCTGCCTCATGGGGGTCGCGTAAAGGCGTAACTCATTGTTTAATAAGGCAAAATCGTGACCCCCCTTGCCGTGTTCCACGTGGAACACGGCAGGGGGGGCTTGGTCCCGGTGGAGCCATAGTGCCGGTGCGCGGCACGGTAAGGTCTGAGGGGGGTATGTAAAAAAAAGAGGTCATGTTCCACGTGGAACATGAGGTGAGTATTGCGGGGCATGGAATGCTTTAGACCTTCTTGAATATCATAAGGACGTTCTCGTGGGCCTGGCCGGGTGTAGATGTGGGTACAATGCGCGGAGGGGTAAGGCCCTTTAGGGATACTTCTCTCAGCTCCTCGGCCCCGCCCGGGCCTTTCATGGCAATGATATAAGCGTTGTCAGAGAGATAGGGCAGGCTAAGGGGCAGTAAGAGGCTGAGGGGGGCAAAGGCGCGGGCAGTAACGCACTCAAAGGCGGAGATGAAAGCCTGCTGAGGGGACTCTGCGCGCCCCTTAATGGCTGTGATGCCTGTGGAGATGCCAAGAGTGCGTATGATGTGCTTTAGGAAAAAAACGCGCTTTTCACGGGAATCCATTAAAACAATCTCAAGGGCAGGGTCAGCAATTTTTAACGGGATACCCGGAAAACCTGCGCCTGAGCCTATATCAAGGATTTTTTTGCACTTTAAGGCCTGTAGTGTGGGTAGAAGGGTAAGGCTGTCGAGAAAATGCCTTGAGATTATCTGCTCCTCTCCCGCAGGCCCCGTAAGGTTCATCTTTGCCCCCCAGCGCTTTAGCTCACCGAGGTAACACAGGAAGTTCTCTACGGCTTTCTCGTCAAGCGGGATGCCAAGCCCCTCTGCGCCTTCCTGCAGCATACTGATATAACGCTGTTTTTTTCTATCAGAAGAGGGGCTCACTACAGGGCTCCCAGTTTTTTCATATGTATCATAAGCGCGGATATGGCCGCGGGGGTAATGCCGGGAATCCTGCCTGCCTCGCCTATTGAGAGGGGTTTTTTGCGCGCCAGCGTCTCCTGACCCTCACGTGAGAGCCCGTAGACCTCGCTGTAACTCAGATCCCGTGGTATGGTAAGGGCCTCGGCCTTTTGGGATCTCCGGGCCTCAATGTTTTGCCTCTTTATATAACCCTCGTATTTTATCTCTGTCTCTACCAGGCGTGCGAGGGGTTTTTTATTATCACCGGAGAGCCCGCAGTCCCAGATTCTGTTAATATCCGCGATGCTTACCCCGGGACGGCGGAGCAGTTCCTGCAGTGTTAAGGTCTTTTTTATCTCTGTCTTTGCGGCCATACCGGCCTCTTCGGGACGGGCCCTGGTCTTTTTTAGAAACTCCCGCGCGTGTTCAAGTACTTGCTTTTTCTGAAGAAAGGTCTCATAGAGGTCTTTTTTTACAAGGCCCACCTGAAATCCCTTCTCCCGCAGCCGGAGCTCTGCGTTGTCTTCTCGGAGCAGCAGCCTGTACTCGGCCCTGGATGTAAACAACCTGTAAGGCTCCTTTGTGCCGCAGGTGACAATATCATCAATCATAACGCCGATGTATGCCTCGGAGCGGCTGAGGATAAGAGGAGGGCGTCCCTGCTGCTGTAGGGCAGCGTTTATACCCGCCATAAGGCCCTGCGCAGCGGCTTCCTCGTAACCTGATGTGCCGTTTATCTGCCCCGCAAGGTACAGACCCTTTATGCCGCGTGTCTCAAGGCTTAACTTTAACTCACGGGGGTCCACGTAATCATACTCAACGGCATACCCGGGCCGCAGTATCCTGGCCTCTTCAAGGCCGGGAATCGTCCTCAGGAATGCTTTTTGTACCTCTATGGGCAGGGAGGTGGAGATGCCGTTGGGGTAGACCTCGTAGGTGGCTCGCCCTTCGGGTTCAAGAAAGACCTGGTGCCGGGGCCGCTGGGGAAACTTTACCACCTTGTCCTCAATGGAGGGGCAGTATCTGGGGCCCGTACCCTCGATGGCACCGCTGAAGAGCGGTGATTTATCAAGATTAGTCCTTATAATCTCATGGGTTAGCTCATTTGTGTATGTAATGAAACATGGCATCTGAGCCCCGGTAAAGGGTGGAGAAGAGAAGGAAAAGGGGGCAAACTCCTCAGTTGTCTGGAGCTTTTGCTCCTCTACAAGGGAGTAGTTTATGCTCCTTCCGTCAAGTCTGGGGCATGTACCTGTTTTCATGCGTCCAAGGCTGAGCCCAAGGGCCCTTAGAGACTCTGAGAGCCCTCGGCTTACGCCGTCTCCTGCTCTACCCCCTGAAAAACGCTTATCACCTACATGCATAAGCCCCTGCATAAAGGTGCCTGCTGTAATTATCACGGCAGGGGCGTAAAATTCCTCGCCTGTCTTAAGGCAAAGACCTTTTATGCTTACGAGGCCATCTTTGTCTGTCTCTGTAATAAGTCCCTCTACCACTCCTTGCCTTAGGTAGAGGTTTTCTGTCCTCTCAATGACCTCTTTAATCCTCAGCCTGTAGGCCGTGCGGTCGGCCTGCGCCCTAGTTGACCTTACGGCAGGGCCTTTGGACTCGTTAAGCGTCCTGAACTGTATGGCCGTATCATCTATGGCGCGTCCCATCTCACCGCCAAGGGCATCTATCTCCTTTACGAGATGCCCCTTGGCAACGCCGCCTATTGCCGGGTTGCAGGACATCTGTCCAATGGTATCAAGATTCATGGTGATAATGAGGGTAGATAGGCCAATTCTTGCCGTGGCAAGGGCGGCCTCGCACCCCGCGTGACCTCCGCCAACCACCAAGACCTCGTATCTGCTATCCTGTGACACTTTTGTTCTCGCTTGTTCTTTTATTTTGTTGTGATAACTAATGTGTTCCACGTGGAACATTAGCTGTAATATATCATTATCAGTATAGGCCATATTCATCCCCCTTACAAGCCTCTGAGGCATTTGAAGAGAGCCCAGTGCTTATAAAGAGACCTCTTATTGGGAGCAGGGGGTCTGAAAGAGGGGTTATTGCAGGTAAGGCAGAGCATATTTGATTACATAAGTACTTGATTTTATTAGATATATAAGGCAAGCTCCTGTGCGCTTGACAAATGCTATAAAAAATGTATACTGTTAGCCCTCATAACTCTTGACCTCCCCCTTTAAGAGGACGGGTTTCTTTAATATTTTATTAAGGAGTGGCTAAAGAAATGACGGCCGAAAAAAAGACGAGAGCAACAAAGGTTAAAAAAGACGCAACTTCTAAGAAAACAGGGTCTGCTGCGCCGCGCAAGGCTGCGGTGAAGAAGAGCCCTGCGAAAAAAACCGTGAAAAAAAAGAGCAAAAAACTCTCTTTTACAGAGATGATAGTGAATAGACTCATGGAAGAGAAAGAAAAAATACTTCATGACGTATCTGCGAAGATACGGGCGGAGAGTAATGTACATAAACGCGAGTCCGGTGATATCTATGATATTGCCAGCAACGAGAGAGAGCGGGAGCTCTCGCTTACACTGGGAGACAGGGAGAGGAAAAAACTCGCTGAGATAGACCTTGCCCTTGAAAAAATCAAAAATAAGAGTTATGGTGAGTGTGAGGAGTGCGGCGAACCTGTTGCCGAGAAGCGCCTTGAGGTACTGCCCTTTACACGTGTATGCGTGGATTGTCAGTCCAGATATGAGCGGGACCTCAGGATTAGAGGTGCGGCAGACGATGACGAGGGCTAAGAATAGTACGTGAGCCCGGTTTTAATACATGTTGTATCCAGGAAGACTTACGCCCTGCCTGTTCCCACATGTTTTCTGCAGCGTAACATACTGAAAACTTAGCGTAAATTGGCCTTCCACCATGTCTTCATCCCACAATAGAAATCTTAAAGGACGCATCCTATATCTGCTCTTTTTAATGACGATCTTTCTCGTCATGGGCTACAGCCTTATCTTCTACGGTCCTGCTCAAAATACGGTTTACAAAAAGCTCCTCATGGGCACCGTAGTTGAGATTACCATGATGGGAGGTGATTCCTCTGATTATGATAAGGCCGCGGACTCTGCCTTTACCGAGATAGCGAGGCTTGAGAAGGTCTTTAGCAATTATAAGGCGTCAAGCGAGGTCTCACGCATATCCGAGCACGCGGGAGAGGCCGTGGCAGTATCCGATGATGTCATTACCGTGGTGCAGGCGGCCCTGAAGGTAGCAGAGTTGTCTCACGGGGCCTTTGACCCTACGGTAGGCGCTCTTGCAGGGGTATGGGGGTTTTCCGGTGAGAACAAGTATGTGCCGGGCAGTGATGAGATCGCAGAGGTTCTGCCTCTTGTAAACTACAAAAACGTGCGCGTAGACGAGAAGGCCCATACAGTAGAACTTCTGAATAAAGGCATGACATTAAATCTTGGCGGTGTGGCAAAGGGTTTTATTGTCAGGCAAGCGGCCTTGAAGCTCCAGGAGAGCGGTGTGACAAAGGCCATTATAAAGGCCGGCGGAGACATGTTCCTGGTGAGTAAAAAAAGCAGTCTTGGTAACGCAAACTTTATTATTGGCATTAAAGACCCCCGGGAGTTGAAAAAGATCCTGGGCGAGGCATTTAGCTTTCGAGGCGCAGTGGCAACGTCCGGGGATTATGAGCGGTTTTTTATGCATAAGGGCACACGGTACAGTCATATACTGGACCCCAAGACAGGGTACCCCGCAAGGGAGTCGCGGAGCGCCACTATCGTGACAGAGGACCCTACCATTGCCGATGCCCTCTCAACGGCTGTTTTTGTAATGGGACCGAAAAAAGGGCTTGCCTTAATAGAGTCCCTCAAGGGCGTGGAGGGTGTTGTTGTTGGCAGCGACGGGGTGATACATAACTCAACAGGGTTTAAGGGCAGGCTCTTTCGCGCGGGGTCTATGAGCGTGCAGTAAGCAGAAGAGCGTACAGGGCTTTTTTGGGCGGGTTGTGCCCAACCTACCAGACTGGCGGGGTGCGTTTTTAATTGTTGGGTTTCGTTCCTATACCCAACCTACGAAGCTTTTGTATTTTATATTAGCCGAATTCATTTATCATAAAAGGCTAACTTAGAGGCAGTAACTCTGATGCCAGAGGGCTGATTGGAAGAACAATGGGTTCATCGCGTACAGGAATATCACCAATACGAGGATGTTGGAAGCGAAACAATAATCTGAATTCTTTATCTTCTTTGAACTTTTTTTCTTTGCTAAACACAAGGCGATCAATAAGCTCTCCCTCTATAGACCCGTGTGTTAGTTTACTATCGACAATGATTGGATTTTTAGTATCCACATACTTAACATCTTGAAACTGCCAGACCAACTGAATTTGTTTAAAATCAAAAACAGAAAATTGTTCTAATTGAGGCCGTACGCTACTATCAAACCAAGAGACCTTAAAACCCTCCATGATGATATTTATAAGCTTAAGGCCAAATATATTTACATTGGTAACTATATACCAAGAATCGTACTCTAATGCTTGTGCATTCTCAATATAATCTTTTCCAGTGTCAAGAGATAAACAGAAAATGAGGCTATTTGGAAAACGATGCTCAAAAACCGAATTATAAATCCTAACGTTGCCATCACCATGATTTAAATGTTGTTTTATTTCTGGTTTTGCTTTTTCTGAATTATAATTACCAATCAGCGTTGTTTCTCTGCCCTCATTATGATCAGCAATCGAAAATTGTGGGTCCATTTCACGGTAGTAATTTAACGAACCTATCTGAATCGTTTTACAGTCAAGTTGAATATTATGTTCTTTTTTACAATATTTGACTAAATATTGCATAAATTGTAGACTCCTCACTTTATAGCCTTGTAGGATGGGTAAAGCAAAGCGTAACCCATCAAATTATAATAAAATACAGGGACACTTCCTCTATTTATCTGGATGACAAGCTTCCCCCCTATCTCTTCATAAATAACCTGTAAAAACAGAAGGCCACAAGGGCCGTGGCAAGGCCCCATGAGACAGAGAGAAAAATCCAGCCATTTAGACTCATCTTCGCCTCCTCCTCTTCCACGC
>JAJRZX010000039.1 GCA_024275045.1 Deltaproteobacteria bacterium | reverse complement strand
GTTTTTTGCTACGGAGAAGGTCTTCGGCATTGAGAGCGTGGGTGTCTTTACGCCTCATACCCTTACCGTAGACGAGCTTGGCCCCGGAGAGGTGGGGTTTGTCATAGCGGGCATTAAAGAGGTAAGGGACGTTCATGTGGGCGATACCATTACAGGGGCCACGGTCTCCGTAGAGACCCCTCTGCCGGGTTACAAGGACGTAAAGGCCATGGTCTTTTCCGGGCTCTATCCCATGGACTCCGTGCAGTACGAGGGGCTTAAAGAGGCAATGGTAAAGCTTCGCCTCAATGACTCGTCCTTCAGCTTTGAGCCCGAGACCTCTCTTGCCCTGGGTTTTGGTTTCAGGTGCGGTTTTCTGGGGTTATTTCACATGGAGATAATCAGAGAGAGGCTCGAAAGAGAGTACGGCCTTGAGCTTATCACCACGGCCCCTACGGTGAGTTATCTGGTGACAAAGACCGACGGCACTACGATAGAGGTGGATAATCCTGTTAATCTGCCTCCAACGCAGTATATAGACTTTATTGAAGAGCCCTTTATCGAGGCTACCGTGCACCTGCCCTCGGAGTATCTGGGCTCTGTGCTGAAGCTCTGCGAGGAGAGGCGCGGCGTGCAGAGGGAGATTAAGTATATTACCCCCGAGAGGGCTCTGCTCATATACGAGCTGCCCCTTAACGAGGTGGTTCTGGATTTTTACGATAAGCTGAAGACCCTTACACGGGGTTACGCCTCAATGGATTACGAGTACCTTGAGTCAAGGCCCGCGGATTTAATCAAGCTTGATATACTTATTAACGGCGATATCGTTGACGCGCTCTCCCTTATCGTACCAAGAGAACGCGCCTATGCCAGAGGCAAGCTTCTGGCCGAGAAGATGAAGGCCATAATCCCCAGACAGATGTTCGAGGTGGTTATTCAGGCTTCCATAGGCAGCCGCGTAGTTGCGAGAGAGACGGTTAAGGCCATGCGCAAGAACGTCACGGCCAAGTGCTACGGCGGTGATATAACGCGTAAGAGAAAACTCATTGAGAAGCAGAAAGAGGGCAAGAAGAGGATGAAGCAGGTGGGCAGTGTTGATATCCCGCAGGAGGCTTTTCTTGCCATCTTAAAGGTTGATTAGCGAAGGACACACAAGGCAGAGGCTGGCGGTGTTTTTGCCTCTATTAAGGTAAAGTTCAGCGGGCCTATTCCGGCCCGGTTAAAAAAAGGAAGAGATGAGTATGAAAGTAAGAGAGACACGAGAGCAGGGAGGGGCGCACGTAAAGGCAAAGAAGGACAAGAAGGCCCAGTTCAAAGAGACGGCGCAGGCCGTTGTCTTTGCCATTATCCTTGCCCTTGTCATACGTACCTTTGTTGTGCAGGCCTTTAAGATTCCCTCGGGCTCAATGGAGGATACACTCCTTGTGGGGGACCATATACTGGTGAGTAAGTTTGCCTACGGTCTACAGGTACCGCGGCCCGCCATGATAACCTTTCTCGGCATGAGGGTGCCTTTTTTCGAGACAAGGCTTGTTAATCTCTGGGGCTCTGTTAAGCGCGGCGACATTATAGTCTTCAGATTTCCCGGTGACAGGAGTAAAGATTATATTAAGAGGGTCATAGGTCTGCCCGGGGATACCGTAGAGGTGCGTGACAGGGCTGTATTTATTAACGGGGTGGAGCATAAAGAGCTCTATGGCGTTCATAAAGGGGCCCGTTACGGCAACAGCTCTGCTGAGAGTGATAACTTCGGGCCCTATGTTGTACCCGAGGGGCGAATTTTTGCCATGGGCGACAACAGGGAACGGAGTTATGATTCTCGTTTCTGGGGACCCCTTCCCATAAAGGACATAAAGGGCCGGGCCTTCATTATATATTTCTCATGGAAGACCGGGTCTCACTGGATAAGGCCGGGCAGGTTTCTGAAAACCCTGCATTAAGGCAGCCTTTGGTCTTAATCAGACTCTTGGAGGCCGTGCCGTAAGGTGCAAAAACCCTTTGAAGGTTCTTATGGTAGATGATAATATGACCCTATCTGTATTCAGCCTTACCTGTAATGGCGTCAGGGTTTTTGCGAGGCCGCTATATGATTGAGATGATGCCCTCTGTTCAGAGGTTCTTAAGGTATCTCGCCGTAGAGAGAAACGCCTCTCCACACACAATGGCCGCCTACGAGAGAGACTTAAGACAGTTTTGTGTTTTTTTGTCTTCAGATGCTGCCGAGCCTTCAGGCGAGGCCCCTGCGGTAGAAGACATTACAACAGGTGATATCAGGGCCTTTGTTCAGGATTTATTTTATAAATGCTCCAAGGTGACCATATCGAGAAAGCTCTCTTCCATAAGGAGTTTTTTTAGATTCCTTGTAAAAAAGGGCACCCTCACCGTTAACCCCGCGGAGCTTGTTGTATCACCAAGGACAGGCCACTTTCTTACAGGTGCGCTCTCGGCAGAGGAGACAGGGTGCCTTCTTGACGCGGTACAGGGCAGTAGAGGCGGCGATAACTTCAGGACACTTCGGGATTCTGCCATAGTAGAGGTGCTGTACTCATCGGGTATACGTCTCTCTGAGTTAACGGGGCTGAGATTTCGAGACCTTGATATGAGCAAGGGCACCATCAGGGTCCTTGGCAAGGGCGGGAAGACAAGGCTTGCCTTTCTCGGCGCAAATGCCGCGGCAGCCCTTACCGCTTATATGAATGAGCGGGGCATGCCGAACGCTGATGGCAGGGGCGAGTTGTTTTTATTTGTCGCTGCCCCGGGGGGCACGAAGGCCATCTCCCCGAGGACGGTGCAGAGGCTTGTGAAAAAGTACGCTGTTCTAAGCGGCATTAACAAGAGACCAACGCCTCATACGCTGAGGCATAGTTTTGCCACCCATCTCCTTGACTCCGGCCTTGACCTGAGATCTATTCAGGAGATGCTTGGGCACAGTAAGCTCTCCACTACCCAGAGGTACACAAAGGTGGGTATAGAGGGTATTATGAAGGTATACGACAGGGCGCACCCGCGCGCCGGGGGAAGCGGCAAGGACAAATAGTTTTTTCCATGCTATCTAACCTACAAGGAGTCTTAAAGGTGAGAAAGGGTTTTCACGGAACTACCATAATAGCCATAAGGCGCGGCGGCAAGGTAGCCATAGCCGGGGACGGACAGGTGAGTCTCGGTACCACGGTGATGAAGAGCAGCGCGGTTAAGATACGCAGGATGAAGAGCGGCAAGGCCCTTGCGGGTTTCGCAGGTTCAACGGCTGACGCCATGACGCTTTATGACAAGTTCGAGTCCAAGCTTGGAGAGTTTCGCGGTAACCTTACCCGCGCCGCGGTGGAGCTGGCCAAGGAGTGGAGAACTGACAGGATCCTCAGAAAACTCGAGGCCCTGCTTATTGTCGCCGACGAGGAGCACAGCTTTATTATCTCAGGGAGCGGCGATGTTATTGAGCCGGACCACGGTATCGCCTCCATTGGCTCAGGCGGCCCATATGCCTTTGCCGCGGCTCGAATACTACTTAAGCACACTGAGCTTACCGCCGGCGAGATAGCCCGCGAGGCAGTGGGCATGGCCGCTGAGATATGTATCTACACCAATGACAATATTTCTGTAGAAGAACTATAACCGCTATAGGAAGGTATACTTGAGATGAAAAATTTTACACCGAGAGAGATAGTCTCGGAGCTTGATAAATATATAATCGGCCAGTCCGATGCCAAGCGGGCCGTTGCCATAGCTCTGCGTAACAGGTGGCGCCGCCAACAGGTAAGGCCGGATCTCCGCGATGAGATAGCACCGAAGAACATCATAATGATAGGCCCCACAGGTGTGGGCAAGACTGAGATATCGCGCCGTCTCGCAAAACTTGCCGAGGCCCCCTTTGTAAAGGTAGAGGCCAGTAAATTCACTGAGGTGGGTTACGTGGGCCGCGACGTGGAGAGCATTATCCGCGACCTTACCGAGTTATCCGTAAAGATGGTAAAAGACGAGGAAAAGGTAAAGGTACAGGCAAAGGCAGAGGAGTTTGCCGAGGAGAGGCTTCTTGACTGCCTGCTGCCCCCGGCAACGGCCTCCCCCTATGAGGAATTGGATGAGGAGCGCCGCGAGGGAGAGCGGGACCTGCAGAAAAAGACAAGGGATAAGCTGCGTAAACTTCTCCGCGCTGGTAAGCTTGCCGAGAGGGTGGTGGAGATAGAGACCTCGGAGCAGAAGACCCCTGTGATTGAGATACTCTCGGCCTCAGGCGCCGATGACATGGATATGAACCTCAAGGATATGTTCTCTAATATCTTTCCCAGAAAGTCCAAGCAGAGAAAGCTCAAGGTTCCCGAAGCCCTTGTCCTCCTTACCCAGGAAGAGGCGGCAAGGCTCATTGATATGGATGTGGTTATGAAAAAGGCCGTAGAGAGGGTGGAGCAGTCGGGTATAGTCTTTATAGACGAGATTGACAAGATAGCAGGGCGGCAATCAGGCCAGGGCCCTGATGTCTCACGCGAGGGCGTACAGCGCGACCTGCTGCCCATAGTAGAGGGCTCTACCGTGAATACAAAGTACGGCATGGTAAAGACCGACCACATACTCTTTGTGGCATCAGGGGCATTCCACGTAGCCAAACCCTCGGACCTTATCCCCGAGTTTCAGGGCCGCTTTCCAATAAGGGTGGAGCTTACAACCCTTGGAGAGAAGGAGTTTGTAAGGATCTTGAAGGAGCCGAAGAACGCCCTTTTAAAACAATACAAGGAGCTTCTTGAGACTGAGGATATAACCATAGAGTACACCGATGACGCCGTGGCTGAGATGGCCCGCATCGCCACCCTTGTAAACGAGAGGATGGAGAACATCGGCGCAAGAAGGCTGCATACGGTTATGGAGAGGGTCTTTGACGAGGTCTCCTTTAAGGCCCCTGATATGGAGGATGGAGAGAAGGTAGTTATAGACAAGGAGTATGTGACGAGCAGGCTCGCTGATATCCTTGAGGACGAGGACCTCTCACGGTACATACTTTAATTGCTCTCTTGTTATTGAGATGCGGGAGCGCAGATAGCAAAAACACCGGTCATGGTTTAGGCCGTGATTGCTTTGGAGGGCTGAGAGGCCATTAGATATGAAAGCGCAGATAGCTAAAATAAAAACTCTTTTCGAGGCCCTTCCTTATATCAGGAAGTTCAGCGAAAAGACCATAGTCATAAAGTACGGCGGCGCTGCCATGGCAGATGAGTCTCTTAAGAAAAGTTTCGCAAGAGACGTGGTGCTTATGAAGTCCGTGGGCCTGAACCCCGTTGTTGTTCACGGCGGCGGCCCTCAGATAGGCGGGCTCCTTGAGAGGCTGGGCATAAAAACCCGTTTTGTAAACGGCATACGCGTTACTGATGATAAGACCATGGATGTAGTGGAGATGGTCCTTGTAGGCAAGGTGAATAAGGAGATAGTAGGGCTTATTAACCATTACGGCGGCAAGGCCGTTGGCATAGGCGGCAAGGACGGCGGTCTTATTAACGCAAGGGAGCTTAAGATAAAGGGCGCTAAGATGGGGCGAGCCGGAGAGGTTGAGTCAATAAACCCAGCTCTTATACGCACCCTTGAGGATAACAGCTTTATTCCCGTCATCGCCCCTGTTGGCTGCGGCTCTGAGGGCAGGAGCTATAATATTAACGCCGATACAGCGGCGGGCAGTATTGCCTCCGCACTTGGTGCCGAGAAACTTATCCTCCTTACCGATGTTACCGGTGTTCTCTCAAAGGCAGGGAAACTCCACTCTACGCTCACCCCTGCCCACGCGCGCAGGCTCATAACCACAGGCGCGGCAACAGGCGGGATGATACCAAAGATAAAGTGCTGCCTCGGGGCCGTGGCCAATGGAGTAAAGCGGGCCCATATCATAGACGGACGTGTGGAGCATGCCGTACTGCTTGAGGTATTTACCGATGCGGGTATAGGCACGGTTATGGCAGCTAAAAAAGAACTTCAAGAGCTTGTCACCGCCTGAGCTGCGGGGGTGTCTTGGAGACGAATCAGAGGAGCGCCGACTCATTGACTAACGAAGAGATAATAGACCTTTCCGAGGCTCATGTCCTTAATACATACAAGCGTTTTCCCGTGGCAATGGTGCGGGGTGACGGCGTCAAGGTATGGGACGCATCAGGCAACGAGTACCTGGACTTTACCTCAGGTATAGCCGTCTGCAACCTGGGGCACTCTCATCCCGCGGTAGTATGGGCCATTCAGGAGCAGGCCGCTAAACTCATTCATATCTCCAACCTTTACCATATCAGACCTCAGGCTGAGCTTGCGGCTCTGCTTACTGAAAAATCCTTTGCCGATAAGGTCTTTTTCTGTAACTCAGGTGCCGAGGCCAATGAGGCGGCGATAAAGCTGGCGAGAAAGTTTTTTTCCGATAAGGGGCAGCGCCGTTTTAAAATTCTTACCATGGAGAAGTCCTTTCACGGACGTACCTTTGCTACACTTGCGGCAACAGGGCAGGAAAAGGTACGCAAGGGCTTTGAGCCATTCCTTGAAAAATTCACATACATCCCCTTTAACGACCTTGAGGCCGTGAGCAAGGCCATAGACTCTGAGACCGCCGCTGTTATGGTAGAGCCCATTCAGGGCGAGGGCGGGGTCATAGTGCCGGATAAGGGGTACCTCAAGGGGCTGAAAGAAATATGCGTCAAGCGCGGTGTACTGCTTATCTTTGACGAGGTACAGGTGGGCGTGGGCAGGACAGGCAAACTCTTTGCCCATGAGCACTACGGCACCACCCCCAATATAATGACCCTTGCCAAGGCCCTTGGCGGAGGCATGGCCATAGGCGCCATGCTCGTAGACGATCTGGTCCAAGGGGCCTTTGGGCCGGGAAGCCACGCATCAACCTTTGGCGGCAACCCCCTTGCCACGGCCGCTGCTATGGCTACGGTAAAGACCATCTTAAATGAGGGGATACTTCAGAACTGCCTCACCATGGGAGATTATATCCTTGCCGAGCTCCTTGTGCTTAAAGAAAAGTATGGTTTTATAAAAAGCGTACGCGGTAAAGGGCTTATCATCGGCATGGAGATAGATGCCCCTGTTGCGGATATAGTAAAAGGCTGCCTTGCAGCGGGACTGCTTGTCATCGGAGCCGGAGAGAGCGTGCTGCGCTTTCTGCCGCCTCTTATACTTACCGCCGAAGATGTGGACGAGATGATAAGAATCCTCGGTAAGGTGCTTGATAAAGTATAAAGCCACCTTACTTTCTTTTGGGAAAAAGAAAGTAAGATAAAGAAAACCAACGGGGGGAACAGCTGCAAGTTCTCTGAATTGAAGTCTGCCTCCCGTGAAACTTTGGAAAAAGAAACCAAGATAGAGAAAACCAACGGGGGGAACAGCTGCAAGTTCTCTGAACATAAGCCTTGCCTCCCGTGAAACTTGGGAAAAAGAAACCAAGATAGAGAAAATCAATAGGGGGGAACAGCTGCAAGTTCTCTGAACATAAGCCTTGCCTCCCGTGAAGCCAATAAAAATCCATGAGGATATATGCATTTACTTCGAATATTTGATCTTGATAAAAAAGCCATAGACGAGCTGCTGCGAAGCGCCGCTGTCCTTAAGGACAGACACCGCAGAGGCATACCCAATCATCCGCTGCGGGGCCGTGTGCTGGCCCTTATCTTTGAGAAATCCTCCACGCGTACGCGTGTATCTTTTGAGACGGCCATGTTTCATCTTGGCGGCTCGGCAATTTTTTTAAGCTCCGCGGACTCTCAGATAGGCCGCGGCGAACCCATTAAGGACACGGCCCGTGTCATGTCAGGTTATGTGGATGCCGTGGTGATACGCACCTTTGGTCATGACAAACTTGATGAATACGCGCGCTACTCAAATGTGCCTGTTATTAACGGACTTACCGATGCTCATCACCCCTGTCAGGTCCTGGCCGATGTGCTTACAATAGTGGAAAAAAAGGGCGGTTACGAGGGGCTGAAGGTCTGCTGGATAGGCGATGGCAATAATATGGCCCACTCCTGGATAGAGGCCGCCGCAAGGCTTGGTTTTGAGCTGAGGCTTGCCTGCCCTCAGGGCCACCTTCCTGATGAGGGGCTTCTGGCAGAGGCCGGAGGTGCGGGAAATATTCACCTTGTAAGCTCAGTGGAAGAGGCGGCCCGCGGTGCCGATGTCCTTAATACCGATGTCTGGGCCTCCATGGGCCAGGAGCATGAGCAGGAGACGAGAGAGGGGGTCTTTAAGGGCTTTGAGATAAATCAAGAGGTTCTTGCGCTGGCGGATAAAGACGCCATTGTAATGCATTGCCTGCCTGCGCACAGGGACGAGGAAATTACCGAGGATGTTCTGGAGGGGCCCCACTCTGTTGTATGGGACCAGGCCGAGAACAGGCTGCATATGCAAAAGGCCATACTTGAACGCCTTCTCATCTCTTAATGGGTCCAGGGGGCCTTATTAATGGTATTTGGGACTTGGGCGGAATACAAATATTAATGCTGCCATCTTATGATGGCCTTATGCTCACAGGCTTTGCCGGTGTGATGCCGAGTAAAAAAAAGGGATAAAGGGGTAACGATGGATAAGAAGGTAAAGAGAGTTGTTCTCGCTTACTCAGGCGGGCTGGATACGTCTATAATAATAAAATGGATTAAGGAAAAATACGAGTGCGAGGTCGTAGCCTTTGTAGCCGATGTGGGGCAGGGCGGCGAGATAAAGGGCCTGAAGGCCAAGGCCATGAAGACAGGGGCGGTAAGCATACATATACTTGACCTGAAGGAAGAGTTTGCCCGTGACTTTGTCTTTCCCATGATAAGGGCTGGAGCCGTGTACGAGGGTGAGTATCTGCTTGGTACGGCCATAGCAAGGCCGCTAATCGCCAAGGCGCAGATGGATGTAGTTAAAAAAACTCGCTCTGACGCCGTTGCCCACGGAGCAACGGGCAAGGGTAATGATCAGGTACGTTTTGAGCTTACCTATTATTACATCAACCCTGAGATAAAGGTCATCGCACCGTGGCGCGAGTGGGACCTGAAGGGCCGCAGCGACCTTATCGCTTATGCTAAAAATCATGGCATCCACGTGCCTGTTACGAAAAAAAAGCCCTACAGCTGTGATGGGAACCTGCTGCACTTAAGTTTCGAGGGCGGCGTGCTTGAGGACCCTTACGTGGAGCCGCCTGAGGATATGTTCCGTTATACAGTGCCTCTTGAGAAGGCCCCTGACAAGGCCACTTATATTGAGATTGATTACGAGGGCGGCGATGCCGTGGCCTTGAACGGCCGGCCCATGAGCCCCGCGAAACTCCTTGCCCGTCTTAATACCCTTGGCGGCCTCAATGCCGTGGGCATGGTGGATATGGTAGAGTCCCGTTACGTGGGCATGAAGTCAAGGGGTATCTACGAGACCCCCGGCGGCACCATCCTGCATCAGGGCAGGCGAGCCGTTGAGTCCATTACCATGAGTAGGGATGTAATGCATCTACGCAACTCCCTTATCCCGCGCTACGCCGAGATTATCTACTACGGGTACTGGTACTCAGAGGAAAGACAGGCTTTGCAGGCATTCTTTGACCGCGCGGCCTCTGTGATTACGGGCAGGGCGCGTCTGAAACTCTACAAGGGCAACTGCGTAATAGTTGGCAGAAAGGCCGAAAAATCTCTATACAACCCCAAGCTCGCTACATTCGAGGAAGACGATGTCTATGATCAGCAGGACGCGGAGGGTTTTATAAGCATAAGCTCACTCTCTCTAAAGCTTGAGAGCCTGATGAACAAAAAGAGGCCGAAGTAATGTCTTTTTTTAAGGGGGCCTGTTGGGGTATAAGTTATAACCTTGCTCCGGGGCTATTATGAGGCTGCTCCGTTTTTTGTCAGATGATAAGGCGGGTTATGCCGTAATGGAGGATGGGGCCGAGGGGTTTACCGAGGTTGCTGCCGGGGTTTTTTTTGGCGGCGGTAAAGGCGGCGATATGAAGAGAGGCAGGTATTACAAACTGGCGGATACCACTCTCCTTGCCCCGGTTCTGCCTTCCAAGATAGTGGCCATAGGGCTTAACTACAAGGCCCATGCCGCCGAATTTAATCAGGAACTCCCTGATGAGCCCTTGTTGTTTCTAAAACCATCTACCTCTGTTATAGGTCCGGGGGAGAATATTGTTTACCCTGCCCATATGTCTCACAGGGTGGACTACGAGGGCGAGCTTGCCATAATTATAGCGAAGACGGCAAAGGACGTAACCGTATCAGAGGCCCCTTCGTTTATACTGGGTTACACGGCCTTTAATGATGTAACGGCACGGGACCTTCAGGGTAAGGACAGGCAGTGGACAAGGGCCAAGAGTTTTGATACCTTCGCCCCCATGGGGCCGTGGATAGAGACTGAGCTTGATACGGGAGACCTTACCATAGAGACTTTTCTTAACGGCGAGAGGCGGCAGCGGGGAAATACGGCTGATATGATATTTACTGTAAGTGAGCTTGTGAGTTTTGTCTCAAAGGTAATGACCCTGCTGCCGGGAGATGTAATAGCCACCGGCACGCCTCCGGGGGTTGGCAAGATGAGACCGGGCGATACCGTAGAGGTACGGGTGCAGGGCGTAGGCAGCCTTGTGAATACCGTGGTATAAAGATAATGAGGCAGGTTAAGAGACCTGGCTTTAAAAAAATAATCTCAGGAGAGAGCAGATGAGCGAGAGTTTTATACAGGGCCTTTTTGCCGAGAGGTTGGGCGGCAGTTCCTTTGGAAAAGATACGAAGATATACAAGTTTGAGAAGATAAAGAGGGCCAAGGCCGCTGCCATGGCAGCGGACCCATCGACTGAGATACTGGACTTTGGTGTTGGCGAGCCTGACGCAATGGCCTTTCCCGCTGTTGTAAAGGCCCTGCAGATAGAGTGTGAAAAATCCGAGAACAGAGGTTACGCTGATAACGGCATACCCGAGTTTAAAGCAGCCGCCGCAGAGTACATGGCACGAGTCTTTGGTGTAAAGGGGCTAAACCCCGAGACTGAGATTATTCACTCCATAGGCTCAAAGTGCGCCCTTGCCATGATGCCTGATGCCTTTATAAACAAGGGCGATGCCATGCTTATGACCACTCCGGGTTACCCTGTTATGGCAACGCACACTGAGTGGCACGGCGGAGTTGTGGTAGAGCTGCCTTTGCTTGAAAAAAACGCCTTTCTCCCTGACCTTAAGGCCATAAGCGCGGCAGATCTCAAGCGCACCAAGCTTCTTTACCTGAATTACCCAAATAACCCCACAGGCGCCTCTGCCACGGCAAAGTTTTTTGAAGAGGTCGTGGAGTTCGCGGCTGCCAATAATATAATCGTGGTTCACGACGCTGCGTACGCGGCCCTTTGCCACACAGGAGCGCCCCTTAGTTTTCTCTCCACCCCGGGCGCAATGGATGTAGGCGTGGAGATTCATTCGCTCTCAAAGGCTTACAATATGACGGGCTGGAGGATAGCCTTTTTAGCAGGCAACAGCAAGGTCATCGGGGCCTTTGCCCATGTAAAGGACAATTATGATTCAGGCCAGTTCAAGGCCATTCAGAAGGCAGGCGTGCAGGCCCTGGCCACCCCTGAGATAACAGAAGAGATCTCAGCCAAGTACAAGCGCAGGCTAACTCAGATGGTAGAGGCCCTTAAAGAGAGCGGCTTTAACGCCGTTATGCCGGGCGGGACTTTTTATCTCTACGTAAAGGCCCCCGTGGCATCAGGTGACGGGACGAAATTTGGTAACGCCGAAGAGGCCTCGGAGCACCTCATCAGGAAGGCCCATATCTCCACGGTGCCCTGGGATAACGCGGGTTCTTATTTACGTTTCTCCGCTACCTTTGCCGCAGCGGACAGGGCCGATGAGGAGAGGGTCATCAGTGAGCTCAGGGTGCGCCTCGCGGGGCTTGGCCTGAAATTTTAAGTAGAGAGTACAGAACAAGGGGCAGGTTAAGTCTTTCGCCTATGAATAGCGAAGAACGGGTATTTATAGGTCTTGGCTCAAATATCGGGCACCGCCGTTCCAACTGCTGTAAGGCAGCGGAGACTCTCGGTGAGGCCATCTCTGTAAAGCTTACAAACATGAGCCATCTGTACGAGAGCGCCCCCTGGGGCGTGCTTGGTCAGAGACCCTTTGTAAATGCCGTAGTTGAGGTACGTACCACACTTGGCCCTCTTGGTTTATTGGTGCTCTTAAAGGGCATTGAGCGAGAGCTTGGAAGGGGCCGAGGCCGTAGATGGGGGCCGCGGGTTATTGACTTGGACTTACTTTTTTTTGGCCGCCGTATCGTGAAGGGGCAGACGCTTACCGTGCCTCACGCGCGGGTACACGAGAGGGGCTTTGCGCTTCTGCCCATATTGGATATTGCCCCTGATTTTATACACCCTGTTTTTAACGTATCCATGAGAGGGCTTTACCGGAGGCTTAGGAGCCGCGCGGCTGTAAAGAGGCTGCCTTAAATAAAATCGGATAAATTATGAAGTTTCTTGTTTACATACTCGCAGGCTACCTCGTTTATATGATACTGAAGGGGCGATTCTCGCAGAAACGCAGCGTCAGAGGCAGGGGCACGCAGGCCCAAAAGCCGGCCCCCCCTGTTCGAGACGAGGAGGAGATGGTGCAGGACCCTGTCTGCGAGAGTTACGTCCCCATGAGCGAGGCACTTAAGGTAAGGTCAAGGCACGGGGTTGTGTATTTCTGCGGCCCTGAGTGCAAGGAAAAATTCTTTGCCGATAAGGACGCTTGAGACCTGTAAGATAAAGAAATAAATCCCCCCCTTTTAACTCTACCGGTCTTGACGCGGTAAGGCCGTGCTGATATTCTATTATAGATAAAGTCGGCCTCTTATGCCTGTAATTGCAGAGGGGAGAGTGTGGTGCTTAACAGGGGAGCTTTCCCTAACCTTTAGATAAAAAGAATTTACAATAACGTTATAAATTTTCAAGGAGGAATATATTATGGACTGGGGTATGAAAAATCGTCTCTCAAGGATTATAAAACCCGATACCGGCAGGACTGTTATGCTTGCCATTGACCACGGATACTTTCTCGGCCCCACATCGGGCCTTGAGGAGCCGGGTAAGACGGCTGAGCCGCTCTTGCCTCATGCCGATACCCTCATGCTCACGAGGGGGGTTCTGCGCTCATGTATCTGCCCTGAGACCGATGCTCCCATAGTGCTGCGCGTTTCAGGAGGCACAAGCATCCTCGGTAACCTTGCAGATGAGGGGCGAACCGTTGCCATAGAAGACGCCGTACGCCTTAATGTGGCAGGTGTGGCCCTCTCCATCTTTGTGGGCTCTGAGCTTGAGAAGCAGACCCTTCTCGGTCTGGCCGAGCTTGTAGACCTTGGGGGTTCACGGGGTATTCCCGTAATAGCCGTAACAGCCGTAGGTAAAGAGATGGCGCGTGACGCCCGTTATCTGGGCCTTGCCTGTCGAATAGCCGCAGAGCTTGGGGCCAATATCGTAAAGACCTATTACTGTGAGGACTTTAAAAAAGTCGTAAGAAACTGCCCCGTGCCCATAGTCATTGCCGGTGGCAAGAAGGTAGAGGAAAAAGAGGCCCTTGATATCGCGTATCGTGCCGTAAGTGACGGTGCGGTAGGCGTTGATATGGGCAGGAACATATTCCAGTCCACCCATCCTGTTGCCATGATACAGGCCGTGCGTGAGGTTGTGCATAATAATATGACTCCGGATAAGGCATTTGATCTCTTTAATACCCTTGCCGGAGAGCAGGCCGCAACAGGTACTTGAGGCACGGGTCAGTAACCGGCGCGTGGCGTTGGTTATGAGGGACGGATTGAAAAGAGTTGTAATTTTTTTAAGTAAAAGGACAGTGTATATTGAAGGCCGCGGTCTACTATAATAACAGCGATGTTCGCGTTGAGGAAATGCCTGTGCCTGAGATAGGTGCCGGTGAGATGCTTCTTAAGGTCATGGCCAGCGGCATCTGCGGCAGCGATGTCATGGAGTGGTACAGGATAAAAAAAGCCCCCCTTGTACTCGGGCACGAGGTTGCCGGGGTGGTGGAGAAGGTAGGGGAGGGGGTGCGGTCTTTTGTCCCCGGAGACCGTGTTACCGTAGCCCATCATGTGCCCTGTAATACGTGCAGGTATTGTCTTCGAGGCGAGCACTCTGTATGTGAGACTTTGCGTACCACGAATTTCTATCCCGGGGGTTTTGCCCAGTACGTACGCGTACCCGCCGTAAATGTTGAGAAAGGCACGTTTAAGCTGCCTCCTGATATGAGCTTTGAGGACGCCACCTTTGCCGAACCTCTCGGCTGCGTGGTGCGGGGCCTTAGAAAGGCCGGTCTTGCACCGGGTAAAAGCCTTCTTGTCCTCGGCAGCGGCATCTCAGGGCTTATCCACATACGCCTTGCCCGGGCACTTGGGGCATCTGCTGTTGTGGCCACTGATATTACCGCCGCGAGGCTTAAGATGGCCGAGGAGGCAGGGGCGGATTTCGCCCTTAGCGCACGCCTTGATGTCCCCGCCAAAGTGCGTGAGGTCCTTGGCAGAGCAGCCGATATAGTTGCCATCTGCGCGGGAAGCAGCGCCGCGGTAAAACAGGCCGTGGACTCTGTAGACAGGGCAGGCACACTTCTCTTTTTTGCCCCGGGTAAACCCGGGGAGACTTACCCTATGCCTCTTTTTGAGCTCTGGCGCGATAACATTACCATTATCAATACCTATGCCTCGCCTCCCGCCGATACTCTCACGGCCCTTGACCTTATAGCGGGAAAAGCTCTTGATGTCTCAGAGATGATTACGCACAGGTTTGGCATTGATGATGCGGCCCGTGGGTTTGACCTTGTGAGCCGGGCAGATGAGTCCATAAAGGTCATCATAGAGCCCAATGCCTGATTAAGGGTTTGTTTTTTTTTAGCGGCACTTATCCAAGAGGTGGCTTCCGGTGAAAAAAATAGGGATGATAGTTAATGATTCCAACTCCGAGGCCATAGCTTTCGGGTGCAAACTTGCCCGCTGGATTAAGGGGCTTGGAAGCGAAGTCTTTGTCTCCGCGGCCCTTAGTCCCCTTATCAGCCCATCAGTGGTGGCAGGAGACGGCGGCAATGATGAGTTCTTTGATGCCATAGACGTATTAATCGTCCTTGGCGGAGACGGCACCATGCTGCGCGCGGTAAAACTTGTTGCAGGTCTTGATATCCCTGTAATGGGTATTAACCTTGGCGGGCTCGGTTTTCTTACTTCCGTTACGGTGAAAGAAGCGCGGGAGATGGCCGAGAAGGTCCTTGAGGGCGATTTTTCCATAGAGCAGCGTATGATGCTCTCTGTGGATATTACAAGGCAGGGAGTCCTTCATTCTTCTTACAGGGTGCTTAACGAGGCGGTGGTAAAGGGTTTATCCGTTCGTCTTATTAGGCTTGAGACAAGTATTAACAGAGAATACGTTACCACTTACAGGGCCGATGGTCTTATCGTGGCCACGCCCACGGGCTCTACGGCCTACTCTCTCTCTGCCTCCGGCCCCATACTCTACCCCACCATACACTCTATAATAGTTGCGCCCATATGCCCCTTTAACTTCATGAACCGTCCCGTGGTTATCCCTGACTGGATGACCGTTGATATAACCGTGTGTCCGGATCAGGGCAGCAGCATTGTCCTCGTACTTGACGGCGAGCAGGAAGTGCCCATAGAGTGCGGAGATATTGTATCCGTAAGGCGTGCAGAGACCAGTGTGTATTTAATTAAGTATGAAGGCAAAAGTTATTTTGATATACTCAGACAGAGACTTATGTGGGATGACAAGGTGAAAAAGGGCGGAGCCTCACGGCGGCCTTCTTAAAGATGCTTGTAGAACTGAGAATAAAAGACTTTGCCATTATAGAGAACCTTGTCATTGAACTTGATGGCGGGTTTAATGTATTTACCGGTGAGACCGGAGCCGGCAAGAGCATAATCATAGACGCCATAGCCCTTGTACTTGGCGACCGCGCCGCAGGGGACGTTGTCCGCACAGGCGCCACTCATGCCGTGGTAGAGGCGCTCTTTGATGTCTCCGGGCTGAAGGGGCTTGCAGAGGTGCTTTTGGAGGCGGGCATAGATAGCTCTGATGACCTTATTATAAAGCGTGTAGTTGCAAAGGCAGGCAGAAACAGGATTTACATTAACGGAAGCCTTGCAACCCTTGTCTCCTTAACAGAGGTTACCCGCCACTTAATCGATATATACGGCCAGAGCGAACACCAGTCCCTGACGCGCGGCGGCGAGCACTGTAATGTGCTTGATGCCTTTGGGGGGCTGCTGCCCTTGAGGCGCGAGATGCGCCTTGCTTACGCAAAGTATCTCACCAGCCTTAAAGAGCGTGATTCTATGATGCAGGGTGCGAGCGGGAGCGCGATGCGGCGCGACCTGTTGGCCTTTCAATCAGAAGAGATAGCAGGTGCGGAGCTGCAGCCCGGTGAAGACCATGAGCTCAGGCGTCTGAGAGAGGGGTTGGTAAACGCCGAGAAGATAAAAGGGGCGGCAATAAAGGCCGAGGCAGTGATATACTCAGACTCAGGGGCCATTGCCGAGCGTCTTGGAGGGGTGATACGCGAGCTTAACGAGGTCTCGTGCTTTGACGATGTTATAAAGGACACTCTCCCGGGGCTGGAGTCGAGCCTCTATCAGCTTGAGGACGCGGGAGGGGTGCTGCGGGATCACGCCGCGGGTCTGGAATTTGATGCGGTTCGGCTTGAGGAAGTAGACGAGAGGCTCTTTCTTATAGAGGGGCTTAAAAAGAAATACGCCCCTACGCTTGAGGGTATAGCGGAGTTAAAGGAGAAGATAGACCTTGAGCTTGCCGGTCTGAGCGGCCTTGGTGAGAGGCTCGCCGCGGTTGAGGCGGTGCTTCTGGAGCAGGAGGCAGCGGCCGTGGAGGTAGCCCGGAGATTATCAGCGGCCAGGGCTGAGGCGGCCAAAAAACTTAAGTCAAGGATGGAGGCCGAGCTTGGTGCCCTTGGCATGGAGGGGGCTGTATTTGAGGTTGAGTTAAGGTGCGAGGAAGGCCACGGAGGCGAGGGGGCCGCGCGGCTTACAGCCAATGGTGCGGAGAGGGTATGTTTTTATATATCCGCGAACCCCGGAGAAGAGGTGAGACCCCTTTCCAGAGTCGCATCAGGCGGAGAGCTCTCGAGGATAATGCTTGCCATTAAGAGCATTAGCGCCGCCGGCAGGGTGCCTACCCTTATATTTGATGAGATAGACACGGGCATTGGCGGTGCCATGGCCCATGTGGTAGGCGCAAGGATGAAGTCCATCTCAGAGAGCAATCAGGTCTTGTGCATCACCCATCTGCCGCAGATAGCGGCCTTTGCCGATGGGCATTTTGTAGTGAGTAAAGAGAGCGTAGCCGAGAGGACCCTTACATCGGTACGCAGGCTTGGTGATAAGAGTGAGTGCCTTGGGCAGATAGCATGGATGCTCGGAGGCGATAACGTTACCGAGGCTACAAGAGAGCACGCAAGAGAGCTTATTCTGGCTGCCGGAGGCTCTCTGGTATAATTGAAATATTGTATATATATAGGAGGGGAGTCCTGTGAACCCTGCGGTAAGAAGTCTTGATATAAGAGTAAAAAAGGCCGGGGTGGGAGACGTAAAGGCCATCTTTGCCCTGGTACAAGAGTTTGCCAGTAAAGACGAGATGCTCCATCGCCCTATTCAGGAGATATACGGCGGGCTGAGAGATTTTTTCGTTGCATGGTCCGGTGATGTCATAGCGGGCATTGTCTCGCTTCATATATGGGACGAGGACCTGGCCGAGGTGCGCTCCCTTGCCGTGGCCGAGACCTTTCGCGGCATGGGAGCGGGTTCCGCGCTTATTAAGGCCTCTCTTGATGAGGCAGCAGAGCTTGGCATAAAACGGGTCTTTGCCCTTACTTATGCCGTTGATTTTTTTAAAGAAAAGGGCTTTAGCGTAGTGGATAAGACTCTTCTGCCTCAGAAAATATGGGGCGATTGCGCTGTCTGTAGAAAGTTTCCGGGATGTGACGAGACGGCGGTTATGCTTGAACTTGATTCTGCCGGAAAAAAAGCAGCGGAGGGTCTATGAACGGGAAGCGCGGGGATGAGCAGATTTTTACCGGTGCCGTGGATACGCTGCGCACCCTTCTTGACGGCGCGGTTGATGAGTATGAGCTTTTTTTCATGAAAACAGATGGCATCAGCGCCGAGTCCAGAGACGGTGCTGTGGATTCGCTGAAGGCTACCAGGGGCCACGGCGTGGGTATCAGGGTTATACTTGAGGGCAGGGTTGGTTTTGCATACTCAAGCCTTCTTGAAAATAACGCCTTTGGAGAGACCGTTAAAAAGGCCATATCCTTAAGCGCCCTTACAGAGAGCGACCCTTTTATGAGTATCCCTGAAGGGGCGGAGCGCTTAAGTGAGACTCATCCTGATTTATATGATGAATCCTATGCCCCTGATTCAGCCCATGGAGTAATAGAGCGTGCGGCCCTTGTGGAAGAGGGGGCCAGGGCTTTTTCAAAAGAGGTGGTAAGGGTAAGAAATGCCTCTTATCAGGAGCGCAGGGTTCAGAGAAGGCTCCTTAACTCAAGAGGGGTTGACGCTGTAGAGCGGGCCACCTTTTATACGGGACACGTAACAGCCGTGGCCGAGCGCGACGGCGAGGCCCAGATGGGCTGGGACATGGGCCTTAACCATTTAAGAGAGAATGTACACCCTTTTAAGACAGGTTCCGATGCTGCCGCACGGGCGGTAAGGATGCTGGGGGCACGGTCCATCAAGACGGCAAAGCGTCCGACCGTACTTGAGAATACCGTTGTCTGCGAGCTTCTGGAAGCCCTCTCCAGCTCTTTTCTTGGAGATAATCTCTTTAAGGGTAAATCCATGTTAAGGGGCAGAGACGGAGAGAAGGTCTTTTCCGATCTTGTTAATATTTGGGATGACGGCACCATGAGAGGCGGCTGGTCTACCTCGAGTTTTGATGCCGAGGGATTGTCCACGGCAAAGACCTCTCTTGTCTCAGAAGGGGTGGTGAGGGGATATCTCTATGATTCGTACTGGGCGGCAAGGATGAAGGCAGTGTCCACAGGTAATGCCGTGCGCGGCGGGTTCATGGATTCACCCGGCGTAGGGCTTACCAACCTGTATCTGGAGACTTCCTCAGAGGCCCCCACGCTTGAGGCGCTATTTAGTGAAGCAGGCAACGGGCTCTTTATAACAGAGCTTATGGGGGTGCATACCATAAACCCTGTGACAGGTGATTTTTCTCTCGGTGCATCGGGGATGTGGATAGAAGGCGGTACTTTGCAGTATCCTGTTCGGGGGCTGGCGGTCTCGGGAAACCTCCTCAACCTCTTTGACTCTGTTGCGGCGATTGGTTCTGATATGAGGTTTCTTGGTTCAATAGGCGCTCCAAGTATTCTGATAAACGAGTTAGAGGCAAGCGGGGCATAATGAAAAAATCCGATGATCAAGATTTACTGGCTATAAAAAAGGCTCTCTCCATCAACCCCCTCTTTGCCGGGCTTGAGGATTTTTACCTTGAGGACATGCTCTCTATCGGCGATATAAAGTCATGGCCCGCGGGGAGTCAGATTATCTGCGAGGGCGATTGCGGTGAGGCGGTCTTTTTTATTATCTCAGGCAGGGCAAAGGTTACACTGTACGGCGAGCAGGGCCGTGAGATTGTTCTTTCTATACTGAAAGAAGGTGATATGTTCGGGGAGATGGCCATTATGGATGAGAAACCCCGCTCAGCCAATGTTGAGACCGTAAAACTCGTGCGCTGTCTTGTAGTAAAAAAAGAGGCCTTTATTCACTACCTCAGCGTTCATCACAGGGTATACGCCACGATGTTCGCCTACCTTACGGGCAGGCTTAGAGACGCCACGAGAAAGATCGGCGGCCTTGCGCTCCTTGATGTCTGCGGCAGGATAGCACACACACTCATCGGCATGGCCAGGGCCTCGGGAGCCGAGGACATACTGGAGGTTGAGCGTCCCACCCATGAGGAGCTTGCCGCCATGATAGGCTCTTCAAGAGAGGTGGTTAGCAGGGCACTTAAGAAGATGAGCGGTGAGGGGTATATAAAGATAGAAAAAAAACGGATACTCCTCTTTATGCACCAGTAAAGAGTACCTGCTCTTGCGGCGGCCTTTCTCAGAGCGCTCTAAGGTGTATTTGAGGGGTAACGTAAGGCCGGGTTATCTCTTGACTTTGCGGGTGTAATATGCTAATTAGGTTTAAAATAGGGTCTTCCTGTTCAGATAAAGTTTATATGGGGAAGCAAGTTTGAAATTTACGTCATTATTTACAAGAAAGCAAAAAGACCATGCAGGGCGCCGCGCAGCGAGTACTTCTGCCGGCCGAACCCTGACGGTCTTATTGATGACCAATGACAGCTCAATACCGAGGCGGCTGAAGGTAAGTATCCGTGGGGCTAAAGTCGTTGGCACGGCCCTTGTGGTCTTAAGCCTTGTTATGGCCTTTGTCCTCTACGATTATCTTCAGCTGCGCGGTGATTCAAAGGAGCTCTACGGGCTGAAGAGAGAGAACGCAAGGCAGAAGATAGAGCTGCAGAGTTTCTCGGCCAGGATTCGCGATATTGAGTCGCAGATGGCGGGGCTGGAAATATTTGATAAAAAACTGCGTATACTCGCCAATATCGAGCCTGATGCCAAGTTCGCCTCAAGCTCCGGCATAAAAGGCATAGGCGGCGGTTCTTCAGCCTCCAACGCCGATTATCTCCTTACCCCCGGGGCTAAAGTAGATGAGCTTGTAAGTCAGATACGCTCAGACCTTACCGGTCTTGAGGTTAATGCCGATGTTCTGGAATCGAGTTTTACTGAGCTGCGCGAAGGGCTGCTGAAAAAAACCAGTCTCCTGGCATCTACGCCCTCTATAAGGCCGGTAAAAGGCTGGGTTACATCAGTGTTTGGCAGAAGGGTCTCACCCTTTACGGGCCTTAAACACTCACATAGAGGCATAGATATAGCAAATCGAGTTGGCACTCCTGTTGTGGCCACGGCCAACGGCAGGGTTACCAAGATAGGGCGTGACGCGAATATAGGAAGATATATCAACATAAGCCACGGATATGGAATAAGAACAGTTTACGGGCACCTCTCGCGTACCTTTGTAAAGACCGGCCAGAGGGTTAAGAGAGGGCAGAAGATAGGGGCCCTTGGCAATACAGGGCGTTCCACTGGCGCGCACCTGCACTATGCCGTTGCTGTTAACGGGGTCTTTCGTAACCCCTCGAAGTATATCTTAAACTGATCCCTGCATGGGCCAGTCAGCCTCTGTACTGGGGTATCTTACCCCGCTTGATCTCCTGTTTATCAGCTGTAAAGCCCTCTTTTGCTTGTCTTAGCCCATCTCCTCCTTCCGCCGGAGGCAGGGACGAGATAATCTTTTTATATTGATGGTTTGTAAGTAGTTTTTTTTTGCGCCTGCAAGGGCTCTGGTTTCCATTGATGTGGAATCATGCCTTGAAGCGTGTTAGTATCTTGGATTAGTAATAAAATTTTCTGTTAAAGGACAGGGAGCAAAATGCTTAATGGAATGTTAAAGAAGGTTTTTGGCAGTAAGGGCGATCGTGACATAAAACGTATGCGTCCCATTGTGGAGAAGGTCAACTCTTTTGAGGATGCCATGAAGGTGCTGCCCGATGAAGGGTTCAAGGGACTTACCAATGAATTTATGGAGGGCATTAAAACTGGCACGGTTAAAGTAGACGAGATTCTACCAAAGGCATTTGCCGCTGTGCGTGAGGCATCGGGCAGGGTGCTGAAGATGCGTCACTTTGATACTCAGCTCATAGGCGGGCTGGTGCTTCATGAGGGCAAGATAGCCGAGATGAAGACCGGTGAGGGTAAGACTCTTGCCGCAACGCTTGCTCTCTATGTAAACGCCCTCTCAGGCAAGGGCGCGCACCTTGTTACGGTAAATGATTATCTCTCAAAACGTGATGCCGTATGGATGGGTCCTCTGTACCACATGTTAGGTCTCTCAGTCGGGGTTATTCAGCATGAGGTGAGTTATATATACGACCCCACCTTTACGGATGAGCAGAGCGGGCATTATCACCTCCGTCTCGTCTCACGGCGCGAGGCATATCATGCAGATATTACCTATGGTACCAATAACGAGTTTGGTTTTGATTATCTTCGCGATAACATGAAGTTTTCCATTGAGGAGTACGTTCAGCGGGACCCTTACTACGCCATCGTGGATGAGGTGGACTCTATCCTTATTGATGAGGCGAGAACGCCGCTGATTATCTCCGGTGCCACGGAGGACTCTACGGAGAAGTATTACTCCATTGACAGGGTCATACCCGGGCTGAAGAAAGACGAACACTTTACTGTTGACGAGAAGGGACGCCAGGTGCTTCTCACAGACTCAGGCGTGGAGCAGGTAGAGTCAATGCTTGGCATAGAGAACCTCTATGATATCAACAATATCGAGACCCTTCATCATGTGAATCAGGCCCTTAAGGCCCATGTACTCTTTCAGCGCGATGTGGATTATGTGGTAAAAGACGGGGCTGTAATTATCGTTGATGAGTTTACGGGCAGGCTCATGGAGGGAAGGCGCTGGAGTGACGGACTTCATCAGGCCGTAGAGGCCAAGGAAGGCGTGAAGATAGAGAGCGAGAACCAGACCCTTGCCACGGTTACTTTCCAGAACTACTTCAGGATGTACGACAAGCTTGCCGGCATGACAGGCACGGCAGATACCGAGGCCGCGGAGTTTAATTCCATATACGATCTTGAGGTCGTAGTTGTTCCCACGAATAAACCCATGATAAGGGAAGACAAGAGAGACCTTGTATATAAGACCAAGAAAGAAAAATTCAGGGCCGTCATCAAAGAGATACAGGCCCTTATTGAGAAGCAGAGACCTGTGCTTGTAGGCACCATATCCATTGACGATTCTGAGATTCTATCTAATATGTTAAAGGACCATGGGGTAAACCACGATGTCCTTAACGCCAAGCACCATGAGAACGAGGCCGAGATAGTGGCTCAGGCCGGCAGGCTCGGGGCCGTGACTCTCTCTACAAATATGGCCGGCCGAGGTACTGATATCGTTCTTGGAGGAAATCCCGCTCATATGGCCATGTCCGTTGCAGGTAAGGACGAGAGCACGCCTGAGTACATAGCGGCATTTGAGAAGTTCACCAGGCAGTGCGCCGAGGAAAAGAAGAAAGTCCTTGAGCTTGGAGGTCTTCATATACTCGGTACCGAGCGTCACGAGTCAAGGCGTATTGATAATCAGCTTCGAGGGCGCGCGGGCCGTCAGGGAGATCCCGGTTCTTCGAGGTTTTATCTCTCTTTTGAGGACGATTTGCTGCGTATCTTCGGCAGCGACCGCATTGCCTCCATAATGGGCAAGATAGGCCTTGAGGAAGACGTGCCCATTGAGCACGGTCTGGTCTCACGGGCTATTGAGAACGCCCAGAAAAAGGTAGAGGCCCATAACTTTGATATAAGAAAACACCTCCTTGAGTATGACGATGTAATGAACCAGCAGAGAGAGGTGGTGTACGGATACAGGAAGCAGATACTCGCCCAGGAAGGACTTCGTGAGATGGTGAGGGAGTTTGCCGAGGAGATGGCCGCCGATGCTGTTGAGACACATATCGACGAGAAAGAACGCCCTGAGGAGTGGGATCTTAAGCTTCTCAGCGAGGCCGTTGCCGGTCAGTTCGGATGGGAGTTCTCAGAGGAGGCGGCACGGGCCGTGGAAAACCGCGATGCCCTTGTCCCGCTTATGGTGGAGAAGGCATGGGTCTTGTACGAGGAGAAGGTGGAGCTTGCCGGTGAGGAGAATTTCTCGGAGTTCGAGCGTATTATAACCCTTAACACAATTGATAATCTCTGGAAGGACCATCTTCTCTCCATGGACCATCTTAAGGGAGGTATCGGGCTTAGAGGTTACGGGCAGAAGAACCCCCTTGATGAGTACAAGAAAGAGGGTTACGATCTTTTTGTAAATATGATCTACAGCTTTAAGGCCGAGGTGGTGGAGAGGCTCTTTAAGGTTGAGATAAGTATAGAAGAAGGCGAGGCCCCGCCTCCGCCTCCGCCCGTGGAGAGCGCTCACGTAGAAGAAATATCCGGTGGTCTTGAGGTTGAAGCTGCTGAGGAGATAGAGCCCCGGCCTGAGGAAAAACCCGTACCTGTTGAGAGAGAGGGTGAGAAGGTTGGGCGTAACGACCCCTGTACCTGCGGCAGCGGCAAGAAGTACAAGAAGTGCTGCGGGGCTTAGGGCACTCTGACTTATCAGGCCATTGTTTTTTGTGAGTGCTTGAGTTTTATCCGGGTGATTAACCAGGTTAAGAGTTTAACTTACTGCTCTTAAGCAAGAGACTGCTCTGCGTGTATTTATATCTGATCGGAGGTTCTTTTCATATGCCTTTACGAGGTCCCTTAAAGTCAGCGGCACGGGGAAAAAGGTGCTCTCTAAAGGTGGCGGGTTTTCGCGCCTCAGCCGTATCAGCGGGCATTAAGAAAAAGGGCGCCCTTGATATGGCCCTTATACTGAGCGACGTGCCGGCTACCGTTGCAGGGCTTTTTACAACCAATGTGCTTAAGGCCGCCCCTGTTCTTCTGGATATGGAGAGGGCCGCAGGCGGCACTGCAAGTGGGATTATCATCAACAGCGGCAACGCCAATGCCTGTACGGGCAGCAAAGGCATGAGAGACGCCTCTGCCACCGCCGCCCTTGCGGAGAAGGTACTTGGTCTTAAAAAAGGTACCATGCTTGTGGCCTCTACAGGTGTTATAGGTCTGCCTCTGCCAATGGATAAGATAAAGGCCGCCATACCAAGACTTGCCTCTGCCCTTGATGAGAGAGGGTTCTGCGACCTATCAGAGGCCATCCTTACCACGGATGCCTTTACCAAGACCGTACTTGTTAAAAAAAAGATAGACGGTGTAATGGTCTCCATACTGGGGGTAGCCAAGGGAGCGGGTATGATAAACCCTGATATGGCCACGATGCTTGCTTTTTTCATGACAGACGCCGCCCTGACAAAGGCGCCTCTGAGGTCCGCCCTGAAGGTGGCATGCAGGACCTCCTTTAACAGCATAATGGTGGATAACGATACCTCCACAAACGACACGGTGCTTATTATGGCCAACGGGCGCTGCGGTGTGGCCCTTAAAAGAGGTACAGAGCAATACAGGGAGTTCTGCTCCCTTCTTGATGAGGCGGCAAGACGTCTTGGCAAAATGATAGTAAAAGACGGCGAAGGGGCTTCGCGTTTTATAGAGATACTTGTAACCGGGGCTGCTACTGATAATGAGGCGCACCAGGCCGCCCGTACCATAGCGGGCTCGTACCTTGTAAAGACGGCCTTTTTCGGCGCAGACCCAAACTGGGGGCGCGTTGCCGCGGCACTTGGCAGGGCCGGGGTGAAGATGAGTGAGAGCTCGCTGGATATATCCTTTAACGGCGTGGTCGTAGCCGCAGGCGGCCTTGATACAGGCGCCGAGCGCGAGGCCGCCCGTGTGATGAAGAGAAAGAACGTGCTGCTGCAGGTAGACCTGAATATGGGCAGCGGCAGCGCCACGTTCTGGACAACGGATATGACTTACGATTATGTAAAGATAAATTCAGCCTACAGGACTTGATGCCTCAGCAGGGCAATATTTTCTTGTAATGTATAAGGGTGGTTATTATGGAGATTCTTTTAAAAGAGACCTCAAGATGGCTTCGTCAGGCAGAGTACGACCTGAAGGTTGCGCAGTGGAATCAGGAGGGAGGTTTCTTTGCCCCGGCCTGTTTCTGGGCACAGCAGTCGGCTGCAAAGGCGCTGCGCGGTTTTCTCTTTCTCTACAGAGAGGATGCCCTTATTACGCGCTCCGTAGCAGACCTTCTTGACAGGGCCATGACCTATGATGAGTCCTTTAAGGAGTTCGTGGGCCAGACTACCTCTCTTGATATTTATTACAAGACCGCCCGTTTTCCAGATGCCCTGCCCGGCGGCATACCCGCAGAGGTTATCTCGGAAAAGGACTCAAGGGACGCTATAAAACAGGCCTCCAATATCGTGACTATGGTGGAAAAGATTAGAAAGAACTATCTGCCCGATACTCTCTGAGCAGGTCTGCTGATTAGCAATCCGCCTGACCGCGGCATGAGTCTTGACAGAAGCAAAGAAGAACCGGAGGTTCCTTGTCTTTGGACATTATCCTTATCCTGCCCTTTATATTTGGCGCCGTAGTGGGCAGTTTTCTTAACGTATGCATCTACCGCCTCCCCGAGGGTAAGAGCATTGTCTCACCGCCCTCAAGCTGCCCTGTATGCAAGCAGTTTATCCCCTTTTATTTTAATATCCCGGTTATTGGTTTTATGCTCTTAAGGGGCAAATGCGCCGGGTGTAAGAGCCCCATCTCCTTTCGTTATCCATTTGTAGAAGTGCTCACGGGCCTTGCAGCCGTGGCGCTCTTTTACCGCTTTGGCCCTGATGTGAGGATACTCATACCCTTTCTCTTTCTGGCCGCCCTTATTGTAATAACCTTCATAGACCTTGACAGGAAGATAATACTCGATGTCATTACGCTGCCGGGAGTAGTCGTAGGTTTTATCGCTTCTTTTTTCATGCCAACCCCCGGTGTGGTGAGCTCAATCATAGGCATAGTGGCAGGCGGCGGTATTCTCATGGGCATAGCCATGGGTTATCATTACATTACAGGCAAAGAAGGCATGGGCGGAGGGGATATAAAATTTCTTGCCATGATAGGGGCCTTTATCGGATGGAAAGGCGTGCTCTTTACGCTCTTTACCTCATCTATCTTCGGTGCTCTTGCCGGGGTGCTGGTAATGGTTGTTTTTTCCAGAAATACCAAGTACGCTCTGCCCTTTGGGCCTTTTCTTGCCATAGGTGCCGTATTGTATCTTTTTTACGGCGACGCCTTAATCGGGTGGTATGTGCAGAGCGTGGTACGAGGTCTTTAAGGTGGTCTTAAATACGTGAATCTCAAGATAGGCATACGCGCTCAGCTCGGACTTGGCATAGCCCTTATCACACTTGCGGGTGTGGCTTTTATCGGTCTTATGAGCATTAAGATAGTGGAGGACAGGGCCCTTGACTGGAAGATACGCGAGGCGCAGAAGACGGCCCGTCTCGCTGGGAGCTCAATCGCTCAGCTAAGTCCATGGCTCGATGAACAAAAAGCCGCGAGACTGCTCTCCGTGGTAATGAGCGTTGCCGGGGTGCGGGACTACAGCCTCACTACCTCCCTTGGACGCAGTGTTATTAAAAAAGGCAAGGTTCCGCAGGGGGGCGGTAGACCTTTAAGCGCCCTTGATGGTATAAAGATAGTGCGCCACGGCGGCGGGTGGCTGAGCGGGCCGGGCACTCTGCTTCATGTAAGTTCGCTCTTAAGCGATGGCGGCCCTCTTGCGGGGCGTCTTGAGTTTACCCTTCCTCTTAACGATATTAACGGGGAGCTCTCCGTAGTAAGAAAATTTCTTATTATTTACATAGTTCTTGATAGCGCCATTATCATAGGTTTTGGTTTTATCTTTCTCTCAGGCTCTATTATAAATCCCATCAGGCGTCTTACAGAGGCGGCCTCGCACATCTCCGACGGGTCCTTCGGCGAGAGGGTGGATATAGACTCTGACAACGAGATAGGTCTCATGGCCTCTTCTTTTAACAAGATGGCCGAGAGGATAGAGGAGGAGATAAACACCCTTGAGAGGGTAAATAACGAGCTTGTAAGCGCACAGGAAGAGGTTCTGCGCTCCTCCACTCTCGCGGCCGTGGGAAGGCTTGCCGCGGGCATAGCCCATGAGATAGGCAACCCCCTGGGGGCTGTTGGGGGGTATCTGCAGATACTTGAGCGCGGGTCTCTTAACGGCGAAGAGGAAAAGGATATAATAGTAAGGGCGGGTCGTGAGGTTTCGAGGATAGACTCCATATTAAGAGAATTTCTTGAGTTCTCAAGGAGCGAAAAAAAGCCTCTTCAATCTGTTGATGTAAACGCCCTGCTCCTTGATAGCATTCATGGCCTTGAGGGGCACAGGGATTTTAAGGATATGACCGTAAAGACCGACCTTGGCGAGGGGCTTCCCGTTGTAAAGATAAACGAGGGTAAGCTGCGGCAGGTATTTGTCAACCTTCTTGTAAACGCAGCCCAGTCCATGAGCGCCACAGGCGGGGAAGCGGTGATAAGGGCAAGCACATCCGTTGAGAAGATTCCGGTTAAGGGCGCGAATCTACGCAGGCGCAAGGGCGACAGGCCCCTTACCGGCACAGAGGAAATCTACCGCAACTATGTCTCCGTCAAGATAACGGACAGCGGCTGCGGAGTAAGCGAAGAAGACGCCAAGAAAATATTTGACCCTTTTTATACTACAAAAGAGGTTGGCAAAGGCACGGGGCTTGGGCTCTTTGTCTCGCAGAGCATACTGAAGGTATACGGGGGACAGATAGATTTTGAATCAAAGGTGGAAGAGGGCTCTACTTTTACGGTAAGATTACCCCGCGGGAGGGTTTGATATGAGAGTGATGATTATTGACGATGAGGAGAGCTTGCGCCATATGCTCTCTGTAATACTGAAGATGGAGGGGTATGAGGCTACTGCTTTTGCCGATGCGGGAAAGGCCCTTAAGGCGCTTTCATCTGATGATTATGATTTTATACTCTGCGATATACGCATGCCCGGTATGGACGGACTTGAGTTCTTAAAGGGGCTCAAGCAAGGGGAGCAGGACGATCATACGGTTATTATGATGAGCGCTTACGGCACCATTGATACTGCCATTGAGTGCATGAAGCTGGGGGCCTATGATTATATCTCCAAGCCCTTTAAGTCCGATGAGATAATACTTACCCTTAAGAAGGCCGAGGAGAGAGAGAAACTCAAACGGGAGAACCGGCGTCTCAAGGCGGATGTGGCACGGCGTTTTGATGTTAAGAACATTATCACCGTTGATAAGAGGATGCTTGAGATACTCGAGCTTGTAAAAAAGGTCGCAAGTTACAGCACCACTGTCCTTATAAGCGGCGAGAGCGGCACAGGCAAGGAGCTTGTAGCCCGTGCCCTGCACTCATGCGGGGAGCGCGCGGACCGGCCTTTTGTTGCAGTAAACTGCGGGGCCATACCCGGGCCTCTGCTTGAGAGCGAGCTCTTCGGGCATGTTAAAGGCGCCTTTACAGACGCCAAACGCGACAAGGTGGGGCTTTTTGAGGAGGCAAACGGAGGCACCATATTCCTTGACGAGGTAGGTGAGCTGCCCATGGAGCTTCAGGTAAAGCTTCTGCGCGTTTTGCAGGAGGGCGAGGTGCGGCGCGTTGGCGGCACAACGTCCGTGAAGATAGATACAAGGGTTGTGGCGGCCACTCTTAAGAACCTTGCGGAAGAGATACAGGAGGGCAGGTTTAGAGAGGACCTTTATTACAGGCTTAATGTCATAGAGATAGCACTGCCGCCGCTTCACGAGAGGCCCGGTGATATAGAGAAGCTGGCAGGGCACTTTACGGCCCTGTACGCCAGGAAGTTTAGAAAAGAGGTAAAGGGGTTATCCGGTGATGCTCTGGCAGCGCTCTTAAAGTATGCCTGGCCCGGCAATATCCGTGAGCTTGAGAATGTTATTGAGAGGGCCATGATACTTGAGGAGGGTGAGGTCATAGAAAAATCATCCCTTCCAATGGGTGTCTCTTCACCAAGAGAGGGCGCGGCAAGAACGGCCTCAGTGGGGCTTTCCATTAAGAAGGCCCATGAGGCCATGGAAAGGGACTTTATAAGACGGGCTCTTGAGGCTACAAAGAACAATAAGACCCGTGCCGCGGAGCTGCTGGAGATAAGCCAGAGGGCTCTGCTTTATAAGATTAAGACCTATGGTTTCTAAGCCCATGTTCTGAGCAAGGGGGCTTATATACATAAAAAGTAATCATATTGTGCAAAGTTTGCGGAGTTTTTTCCTCTCTATGGAGGAGAAAACTCTTTTTTTTTAGGTGCTTATACTTTGGCACAGCTGTTGCGTAATTATGTGGTGGGTTTATATCACAATGTAGGGAGAATTATGAAAAATTCAGTTAAGAGAGTTTATCACGGCCCGCAGAGGGCGCCTCTTAAAGGAAGTTCTTGTAGTGCAGAGCTTTTAGGCATCTTCTTACGTCCTCTTATGAGGAGGGCCTGTGTACGAAGAAGAGGTGCCGCGGAGAAAGGTTTCAGCCTTGTTGAGATACTTGTAGTTATGGCCATATTAGGGACCCTCCTTGCCATAGCAGCGCCAAGTTTTTTATCAACCACCTTTCCGCATATGAAACTCAAGAGTACCTCAAGGGATATTTTTTCCATGCTTCAGTACGCAAGGAGCAAGGCGGTAAACGCTACTCAGAAGTACGGTGTGCGCTTTGACCTTGATGCGGGCCCAAAGAGATATCTTGTGGTAACAAGGGCCTCTGATGCTGACCCGTGGACAGCGGACATTGCCATAGCCGCAAAAGATGTTGAGGGAGGCGTGGATGTCTTCAGCGTTACCGTTGGAGGAACCACATACACCACGGGTACTACGGCCGTAATAGCCTTTGACCCTTTTGGCTCCGCTACTTCGGCTAACATCAGGCTTAACGCTGCCTCTAACAGCGCAGACAAGTACGCGGTTACCGTCTCTCCGGCCAGCGGCCGAGTGAAAATATTAACGACATGGTGAGGTATATGAAAGAAAAAGTATTATCCGCAGATGATGGTTTTACTCTCATCGAGGTGCTTATCGGCATATTCATCTTGAGCGTGGCCCTATTGACCTTATCAGGTCTTATGACCAGTACCATAAGGAGTACTGATTTTGGCAGGAGGACCTCTGAGGCCGCCAACCTTGCAAGAGAGACAATGGAGGAGATTACGCGAAAAGCGGCTCTTAACTTTGACGGCATAGTGGATTCAGTGGCGTCAAGCGACCCTGTTGCCGGCGTAAACCCTGATGTGGTGGAGGACTACGGTGCCATTACCGGGCATAGTTCTTTTCGAAGAGAGACTTATATAACCGATGGTCCCATGCCGGTAAACTCCAAGGACATAGCCGTAAAGATTATCTGGAATGACGGAATAGGCTCCGGACACAACACCATATTCAGAACTCATATAGCGAGATAGGTATGTTTGTGAGAGACCGAAATAGTAAGAGTAAAGGTTTTACGCTTATTGAACTCCTTATAGCCATGGCCATAGGCGTGGCCGTTATAGGAGCGGTGTACTCGCTGTATAATTATTTTCTGCGTGCCTCCACGGGTCAGGACAGGCTCCTTGAGATACAGCAGGAGACAAGGGTTACCATGGAGAAGGTGGTAAAAGAGGTGCGCGCCGCCGGGTGTTACTATAAGGACACGCCTATTATTACGGCGGATACCAGCGCCCTTGAGTTTGAGTCTGACTCAGACCCTGACCCTAATCTCGGGCCGTGGAAGATAAAATACGACCTTGATACAGCAGCAAAAGAGTTGAAAAGGAGTTCAGCCTCCTGGAACGGCAGTGTCTACGGGGCCTATGGTACTGGTGTGGACCTGGTGGGCAATATTACGGGGCTAACCTTTACTTATTACGATGATACCGGTGTGCTCATTCCCGCGCCCATACAGTCGCAGGCCAACAGAGACAGGATAAGGCGCGTGGGCATAGCCATGACAGCGGCTACTGCATACCCAAATCCCGCTACCAATAAGGTGGATACGGTTAACCTTGAGACAAGCGTATCACTTCGGTGTATGGGGGTTCAGCAATCCACGGATACTACGGAGTGCAACCTGCCGACAAATGTGCGCTCAACGGATCCCGGGCTCTGCGGCAGGCTTAATCTCGCATGGACCAAGAGCACCAGCTCTGATGCCGCGGGGTATAAGATATACTACAAGGCCACGGGGGCGGCTTTTTATACGGGCCTTGTTGATGTGCCCGGCGGCTCCACGCAGTCTTACACGCTTACGGGTCTTTCTGACTCCACGCAGTACGATATAGCCATGAAGTGTTACGATACATCCGGCAACCTTAACAGCGCTTTTACTACACCCATCTCAGGTACCGAGGGCAGCGTTGATACAAGGCCCGATGATGTTACTCCCCCGGAGCTTCCAACGGGTACGGACTCTACGGCAGGCGACAGTCTGGTCACTCTTTCATGGACTGCAAGCACCTCTGCCGATACCGGCGGTTACCATGTATACAGGAGCAGTGACAGCGGAGGTGCGTATACGCAGGTGGCTGAGCTCGACTCCACGCATCTTACCTACAGTGATATTACCGTAACTAACTGTCCTGCCACTCCTTTTTATTATAAGGTGGTCTCCTGGGACTGTGCAGCTAACGAGAAGTCCAAGTCCTTGCAGAGCGCTGTTTTTGGTGACGGTACAGGCAGCGGTACGGATGCGCCCTCAAGCGGAGTTACAAACACGAACCCCTTTGAGTCCGTACCCCCTGCTGACCCTATAGCCTTTAAAGCTGTTGCCGCCACGGATAAGATATACATGAGTGAGTCAACGCCTGCGGACCTTGACCTTAATGGGGTGAGGATACTTAGAAGGACGGATCAGTATCCTACGGGAGCTACAGACCCCGGGGCCATTGGACCCAACAACGTAAAGGACTATGAGCCTCTCAGCCCCAACCAGACCTATTCTCTGGTGGACAGTTACGGCATACTTATTGGAACTACCTACTACTACAGGGCCTTTGCCTATGACAGGTGCGGAAACTACAGTACCGGTGCCACCTCTATTGCCACCGCCGCTCCATGCGGTGACGGCGCCCCGGGCTCCAAGCACTTCGGGCCTCCCTCGGCACCCTCAACCATTACCACGGCTACATGTTCAACGGCACAGGTTGACTGGGCGGCCTCTACAGGGAGCGAGAACGGAAACCTCTTTAACCCGGCCTCTGAGAACGATGTGGTTGGTTACTATGTGTACCGCAGCACAACCACAGGCGGCCCTTATACGCAGCTTAACACCACCCCTGTTACAAGCACGAGTTACGCCGACAGCACAGTGCTGCCGGGAACTACTTATTATTACACGGTAAAAGCCCTTGACTGCGCCCTCAAGGAGAGCACTGCAAGTTCTCACGAGGTTACGGTCATGCCCACAAACATAGCCTGGGACCCTGCTATTACAGTTACCACCTCCGGCACAGTGAGCCCGCCGCTTCAGGGCAGCCGGCACAACGTGGTTACTATTGGTATTCAGAACACCGGAAATAGCTCGGTTACCATAAACTCCGCTACCTTTGTCTGGAGCAACGCTACGGCAAAACTTCATAAAGTGGTACTTACACCCTTTGGAGGCAGCAGCAATACGCTCTGGGATAATACTGACGTGGCCTCAGGCAATGTGGTTGATTTTGCCGCTTTTGAGCCTTCGGCCTCGCTTCGCAGGCTCAGCGGTTTAACCGGTTTAAATGAGTTTACCCTTGACTTCAGGGACAGTTCCGGAACGGGTTTCACGGACATGAGGACTGAGAATATAATAGTGACGCTTAATTACACAAATGACCTTGACGGAGCTATGTGCAACTCCGCTACCTTTACCGTACCCGTTACAGTAGGGCCCACAATAACAGGCAGCGTACAGGACAGACCTCTCATGCCTACTACATCCAATGTAAACGTCTCGAATATAACGGTTAAGACAGGCGAGCAGGACGCGAACTACCTCTGGACCTCTTATGACGTTACTGTTGAGGACACGGTTAGCCCTGATCTCGGCATACCCGTCACCGGTGCTACGCTCTATTACAGCACAACGGATAAATCCACCTTTGTTCCGCCTTTCACGGATTATTCAGCCGCGCCCTCGGGCTGGACAAGTATCCCCATGTGCCGTGTGGGTACGACGAATACGTACCAGACGGCCTCTTCGGGGTTCTGCGTATCAAATCATATCCCCACCTTCACGGGCAAGAGGGTCTGGTATTACGTAAATATGATTGACAGTAACAGTAATTACGACATACAGCCCGAGCCCTCCGTAGGTATCTACACTTATGACCAGGACTCGAGGTTTGATACGTATATGACAGTGGAAAGAAGCGGAAGCGGTGGCGAGAATGTGACCCTTACGGCGATCCTCTTTGATGAGAACTGGGCCCTGGTCTCAGGCGGCAGGGTAATCGCCACGATAACGGATACGCTTACCGGCACAGTGGAAACAGGTACTATGATTGAGAGTGCGGTTAATCCCGGTATATATACCTATAGCGCCTCACAGCTCTATCATGACAAGACCATAGATGTAGGTCTTGCTTCATCAAAGAGAGCGTTTACAGACGCCAGGTGCGGTATGACAGGGATAAGCAAAAACACCACATATTCTTCATGGAACTGTAACTGAGGCACTCAATTTGGCTTTTTGTGAAAGTGCAACTATAAAGAGAGGTGATATATGAAGGCGATGAAAGACAATAAAAGCAATAAGGCGAGTCTGAGTATTCGCGGGCTCTTAGGGGATGAGAGCGGTGTGGTTCTTGCCATAGCCCTTATGGTCATGGGTATTATGGCCGTTACAGGCGCGGCTATTATCTCCACATCCACAACTGATGTGAAGGTGGCCGGTAATGTAACAAGGTCCATGCAGGCCCTTAATACGGCTGAGGCCGGCATGAGCGATGCCATTAACGCCATAAGAAACGACCCTGATTGGGCCCCTGACCTTAATAAGAACGGCAACCTTGCTGATGACGCCTCGCAGTGGGCCGCCCAGACTCAGGGCACCATAGACATGGGTTCCATAAGCGGATCATATACGGTAGAGGTCTTTGATGCAACAGGCACATACGGCAGGAGCGCCAATGCCACACGCTCAGACAAGTACACAACGCTTGGCGGTAATGATGTACTCGTGGAGGTAACGGGAACCGTGGGCGGGGTTACAAGAAAGGTGGGCCTTGTTGTCAGGAATACCATAACGGCCTTTGATTACGCTACGTACAGCAACGGCAGCATCGAGGGTGACGGTATAGGGGCAAACCCAGGAAAGTTTACAGGCAAGATTTACGGTGCTGATGTTATAGACCTGCAGGGTAACTTTGACCTTGGCGCGGCCCTTGCCGAATCAGGGGGCACTATTACGCCGGATTGTGCGAATAATCAGTTCCTCTCCTGTGATTCAAACGCTGCCACGGTTACGCCTCCTGTACTTGATTTTGCCTTTTATCAGGACCAGGCCAACTTTACCGATCAGCAGGTATTTATGATGACTCCCACAGTTGGAAGCACAACAGGGTGCGGAGCAAACTGTACGCAGTGGCCCATAAACTACGCCATAACCACAATGGGTACGAGCTACACTGTGCAGGCCACTGTGCAGGCCGTCTGCACCGGGTCCTGCGGCGGCCATGATCACCATCATAATAACGGAACCTATAACCATACGGTATACTGGTGCACCGACCCTAACTGGAACGGGGTCATCGGTTCCTGCACGGGAACGCAGAACACCTATACCTTTACCTCAGACGAGGCGCAGTCTGAGAAGCCCTTTATGAACGCCTATCAGTTCAACAGCTACACCGCGCCCACGGGCAATGGTTACGGCAGCAGTGTAGTCAACGTAATAGACTCACAGAAGCACCTTGAGTTTCTCGGGCCCACGGATCCTGCGGCCTCGGTGGACATAACGGCCAGTATCCTTGTGGGCACGGCTGCCAATAACTCGCAGCCCGCAGGCAAGATAGACTTTGAGGGCGGTGCCGGCACCATGAACTTCAAGCCCGCCAACGGCCTTGCCGTAGTTGCCGAGAAAGTAGAGTTTAAGGCCAAGTACAGCTCCATTAACGTGAACGTGGGCACCGCCACCAACGGCGCAGTCATCATCGCCACCAAAGAGATGGAAGTGGAGGCTGAACACGATGGCGGCCTTGGCACATCCGCCACCTTTAACATGAACGGCAGCCTCCTTGTAGGTAATGAGACTGTGCAGCCTGGTGAGCTCGATGTAGGCGGAGAAGGCAATACCAGCGCCAACTTCACATACACGCCTATCTTGAACCTGCCGCAGGGTTGGCAGAACTATGGAACCATGTCCATAGAGAGAAGAGAATGGAGGGAGCTCAGCTAATATCTGAGCGTGCGCTCTCAGATAAGATATCCGGGACTCCGCCGGTAAGGCCGGCGGGGTAAGACCCGGCCATAAAGACTCTTTATGGCTCAAGATAATCCCTCATCCCTTTTTATCACCTTACAGCAGGATGATTAAAGTACCTTGAAAGAAAGTTTTTTTATGCAAAGTTATGCTTAATTATATCAAAAGAAGCTTAAGTTGAATTAAGTATTGACAATTAGCACAGGATATAATAGAAATATCAATGCAATGGCTTGTTCAGCCGTTCCGGTAAAGCCTTCCCGCCATGTGACCTAGGTGCTTGAATTATGAGTGAAAATAGATTAAAAATATACAGAGAACGTATCCTTTTAAGCAAGACAGAGCTTGCGAGAAAGGCGGGGCTTTCCACCTTGACCATAAACAGGATTGAGAAAGGATTCCCCTGCAGGCTGGATACGAAGCGCAAGATAATCAGGGCCCTGGGGCTCAATATATCCGATAAGGATAAGGTCTTCAAGACGTGAGGTTTTAAGCAATGGCGTTGTCCCTTTCAGAGATCTTCGGCTCCAAGGAAACGGTTGCCCTTGACATAGGTTCAAGCTCCATAAAGCTTGTTCAGATGAGTATGGGTAAACAGGGCTGGCAGATACAGAGGATAGGCATGAAAGAACTGCCCCCTGATGCCATTGTGGATGGTTCCATCATTGATTCCCTCACAGTTATCAATACGATAAAAGAGATTTTAAAAGAAGAGAATATAAAGACAAAATATACTGTCTCGGCGCTTACGGGGCATTATGTCATTATAAAGAAGGTAACGTTTCCCGCCGCAACAGAGGACGAGCTTGCCGAATCCATACAGTGGGAGGCAGAGCAGTATATACCTTTTCCTGTTACAGAGGTAAACCTTGATTTTCAGATACTTGGAGTTGACTCCGAGGGCAGGGGGCAGATGGATGTAATGCTGGTTGCCGTCAAGAAGGACGTTATCAGCGATTATACCAGCGTGCTCACAGAGGCCGGGCTTACCCCGGTGGTAGTTGACGTAGACGCCTTTGCCCTTGAGAATATGATGGAGATAAACTACCCTGTTGTCTCAGGCGAGATGATAGCGGTGGTAAATATAGGGGCAAGCATAACGAGCCTTACCGTTATCGTAGACGGCGTTACTACCTTTACACGCTCTATTCCAATGGGGGGCAATCAGTTTACCGAGGAGATTCAGAGAGAGCTGGGCGTAAGTTTTCATGAGGCCGAGTCCATAAAAGTAGGCGCCAAGAGCTCTGATAAGTCTGCCGAGATAGCATCCGCCATTGACCTTGTATCCAATAACCTCATAATGGATGTAAAGCGGTCTCTTGATTTTTTCCTTGCCGGCGGTCACGACCTTAACGTGAACAAGATCTATGTCTCCGGCGGCGGCTCTCTCATAGAGGGATTAAACGAGCTCATGCAGGAAAAGACCTCCATACCCGTGGAGCCCATAGACCCCTTTAAGAACGTGGACCTGGCCGTAAAGGGCATGAGCGGTGACGAGATAAAGAAACTCTCCACCTTTTTCGGCGTAGGCGTGGGGCTTGGCATAAGGAGGTCCGGAGACAGATGATACGTATAAATCTTCTGCCCGTACGGGCCGCGCGAAAAAAGGAGTTCATACGTTTTCAGATGACCATAGCCGGGCTGGTGACGATTTTTGTCATAAGCCTCTCCCTGGTATATTTCTTTACCGTGAGAAGCGATGCCAGGATGCTTCGCGATGACATCGTAAGGGGCGAGGAAGAGCTCAAGCAGCTTAGAAGAAAAGTTGGCGAGCTCTCTCTTATTAAGCAGCAGAAGAAGGTTGTGGAAGAAAAACTCATGGTGATAAACGGCCTTGAGGCGCAGCGTACAGGGCCTGCCACGGTATTTAGAATCGTCAGCAACGCAATACCCAAAAAAGCATGGCTCTCTGCCTTTAAAGATAAGGGAACCATTGTTACTCTTACGGGATATGCTTCCAGCGACGAGGTTGTGGCCGAGTATATGAGAAGACTGCAGAGGGCCTTGAAGATGGGTGCTGTGGAGCTTAATGTGGTGCAGCGGGTGGTGGAAAGAGAGACAGGGGCCGATGTGGTTAAGTTTGTTATAAACCTGCAAAAATAATTTTTTGGTATTGGAGATATGGCGCTTAAGGACAAATTAGAATCCATAGTAAAGTTATCTCTTGCCAAGAAGATAATCCTTCTTGTGGCGGTTAATTTTGTTATCGCCGTAGGTATCTACTGGTTCTTTACAGGGCCTAAAAAAATAGAGGTAAAGAGCCTTCGTGGTGATATGCAGAGGCTCTCGGCAAAGCTTGAGGAGAACAGGCGTGTAGCCTCTGATCTGCCGCGATACCTTAAGGAAAAGAAGGAGATGGAAAAGAGGCTCGCTGACGCCGTGGCGCGCCTGCCAAATGAGAAAGAGATACCCGACCTTATTGACGCAATCAGCAATGCAGCCAAGAAGAGCGGTCTTAAGATAGTGCTCTTCAGGCCGGCTCGTGAGGTAAATAAAGGTTTTTATGCGGATCTGCCGATAAATATGAGTGTAGAGGGGCGCTTTGAGAGCCTCTTTGATTTTAGCGCCAAGGTGGGGAATCTGCCGCGTATTGTTAACCTCACATCCATGGACATAGTGTCCAGAGGGCATAAGAACCGTGTACCGGACCTGAAGGCCGATTTTGTGGCTACTACCTTCAGATTTATTCCCGGGGCCCTTGCTGTGACGGAGAAGAAATAATGGCCCGTCAATATACGAGAATATTATTTGTAATACTTCTGCCTCTTTTCCTCGTGGCATGCGGCTCTGATGATTCAGAGACCTTTGTCCCTAAAAGAGCGCATCCCAGGACAGCGGCTGAGAAGCCGGCGGCCCCTGATACACTTCAAGTAGAGGACCAGAAGACTGCTTTTGAAAAACCCAAACGCAATCCCTTTTTAAGTTATATTATAGTTAGAAAGGGTAAAGAGAAGGCCAAGAGAGTAAAAGGCCCTCTTGAGTGCTGTGATGTTAATCTCTTTCGCGTCACAGCCGTTGTTTTAAGCGGAGACAGCTCTTATGCCCTTGTGAACGCTCCTGACGGCAAGAGATACATAGTGAGGCGCGGCGACCTTATGGGGCTTGTAGGCGGTAGGATAATCAAGATAGATTCCGATGGCCTTAAGGTAAGAGAGTACGTAAGGGATGAAGATGGACGGGTTCTATCATTTAACGATAGGGCGCTTACAATATTGACAAAGGAAGAGGGCGGCATTTCCGCACGATAAGACAGGTCTGTATCTGCGAGAGTTTTTTGCTTAACATCTATGTACCACAGGGAGGTTTATATGCGTTCCTTTAAGTTTAATGAAAAACGCGCGAGGGAGTTCTTGCCGGGGTTGCTCGCCGCTCTTGCCATCTTTGTCTTTACGGGATGCGCCTCAACGGGGTTTGACACCGAAGACCTTTCTGCCGGTGATGAGACAACGGAACTCTCTGCCCACGATAAGGAGCTGGCCGCGCAGGAGTTAAAGGTTAGCGCGATAAACGTGGTGGGAGAGGGCGATAGCGTAATTATCAGCACAAACAAGACGGCAGAGTATACGTCCTTTACCCTTACAAACCCTGAGAGACTGGTAATAGACCTGCCCGAGGCCAACCTCTACGATGTCCTTGATACCGTTACGGTGAATAATCAGTTCCTTAAGACCATAAATGTTGTTACTTATGGCGGCAAGGAGAAGATAGGCAGGATTATACTGGAGCTCCAGGAGGGTGTTGAGCACGAGGTGAGAAGCGGGGAAGAGGGCCTGATTATAGAGTTTAAGCATGACCCGCTTGTGGGTATGCCTGAAGGATTTTTAGAGGACGATGCCGTTGTTGTAGCCTCAACAAGCAGTGATGTGGTGCTTGCGCAGAACAAGGCCGATGAAGATACCGCTCTTGTTGATACGCTTGACCCTGCCACTATTGTGGAAGGCATACAGTCTTTTACCGAAGACACTGAGACAGTGATTCAGATAGTCTCAGACGGCGCCATAGGTAAATATAATACCTTTGAGTTAACAGACCCGGCAAGAGTGGTTATAGATGTCTGGGATGTTACAAACAGTACAGGGCTTAAGGTAATGAGAGTTGATGGTACTGAGATAAAGGATGTGCGTGTGGGTAATCATCCCGATAAGGTCCGTTTTGTTATTGACCTTACGAGCGAAGAGATCCCGCCTTACGTTATAACAAAATTAGGTGACCATATTACGGCCACATTTAGTCCAGAGCAGTTAGGGGAGCAGCTTGCAAGCGCCGCTGATGTTATGGATGGTACGGAGACTATCTCTGACGGGGTGCAGGATTTCAGCGCTGACCCCGGTGCAGAGGTTGTCGCGGTAGATGCGGCCGCGGAAGTTGCCGCTTTAGCTGCCGAGATAGCCACTGTTGATGAAGGTCTGAGTGCCGTGGCGGAAGACGCTCCCGCGGAAGAGGTTGCAGGCGTAGAAGAGGACGTTGCTGCCCTTGATACCATTGAAGCGGGTGGTGATGAGAGCGCTGTAGTGGATGTTGTCTCCACCGAGGCGGCAGACGTTGCTGCGGAGGAAGTTGCAAGCGTAGATGAGGGTGTTGCTGCCCTTGATGCCATTGAAGTGGGTGGTGATGAGGCTCTTAGTGATGAGAGCGCTGCAGCGGATCTTGCCTCAGCTGATGTGGCAGAGACCGCCGCAGAAACGGTTGCAAGCGTAGATGAAGACGTTGCTGCCCTTGATACCATTGATACGGGCCTTAATGAGACCCCCGCTGAAGCGGAAGTAATTACAACAGAGGCGGAAGATGGCCTTGATGCCTTAGCCTCAAGAGCAGAGGAAGAGAGCGCTGACCTTAATACCGTTACTACTGAAGAGCCCCTCTCCGATGAGAGCGCCGCGGTAGAGGTAGTTTCCACTGATGTTGAAGAGACCGCCGCGGAGACAAGAGCAGCAGTGGATGCTGAGGCCGCTGCCCTTGATAACAGCGGCCCCGTTGCCATGGCTGATACTGATACTGAGATAGCCGATGCCTTAAAAGTTGAGAAAGAAGCTGAAGCTGAAGCGGCGGCGGTTCGGGAAGAGGCGGCAGTATCTACCGCCGAGACCGAGACCCCTGTTATGGAAGCCGTGCAGGATTCTCCCGCTGTACAGCCGATATCCGCAGGTAATAATATAAAGAACATAGATTACAAGAAGATAGGCAGCAAGGGATTCCTTACGATAGAGACGAGCGCGAAACCTGTTTACAGCGTAAAAAAATCCAATAACGGCAAGACACTTGTTATTGATATAGCCGATACCGTAATCGGAGAGAATTTTGTGCGCACTCTTGATGCCACAAAACTTGGGACCCCGGTAGCCAGTATCAGCTCTTATCAGGGCACCGCAGATCCTGCCGTAACCCGTATCCTCGTTGACCTTGCCTCACTTGCATCTCATAGTGTAATTGAGCTGGACGGAACTCTGAGTTTTGTCTTTGAGCCGATTGCAAGACCTGTTGCCAGGAAGGCCGCGGTACAAGCTGCCAACGGTAATGGCCCCGTGTATACAGGCAAGAAGATAGACCTTGATATGATGGATGCCCGTATTACTGATATTCTCAGGCTTCTTGCCGAGGTTAGCAATCTGAATATCATAGCCTCAGATGATGTTACCGGCACCATATCACTGCGCCTTCGTGATGTGCCGTGGGATCAGGCTTTTGATATAATATTAAAGGCCAAGGGCCTTGACAAGGTTAAGGTAGGCAATGTGATTCGCGTTGCCCCTGCCTCACGCATCAGCCAGGAGCGTGATGCCGCCCTTGCCGCTGTAAAGGCCAGTGAGAAGCTGGAGCCCCTCAGCATAGAGTTTGTGCCCATAAACTACGGCAACGCCGAGGAGCTTGCCGAACACGTAAAGAACGTACTCTCAGACAGAGGCAGCGTTACAAGCGAGACGCGTACCAATACCCTTATAATCAAGGATATAAAGAAAGGCATCGTAGCAGCGCAAAAGCTTATCACTCACCTTGATACGGCTATTCCGCAGGTTCTTATTGAGGCCCGTATTGTTGAGGCGCAAAGCAGTTTTTCTCGTGACCTTGGTGTGCAGTGGGGAGTTGATTACCAGACTGGCGGCAATGTAAATGCGAATATCTTCGGCAGCGGCACCACTACCGGACAGACTCCGCCCTCAGGCACGAACCCTACTTTTGAGACAAGAAACGGCTCCCAGAACTTTGCTGTCAACCTCCCGGCAACAGGGTCTGTAGGCACCCTTGGCGCCCTTGGTTTTATTCTTGGCAAGGCAGGACAGAATCCTCTGGTACTGGACCTTCGTCTCTCCGCAGGCGAGCAGGAAGGCCAGCTCCGTACCATATCAAGGCCGCGCATTGTCACTATGGATAATAAAGAGGCCAAGATAGAAGACGGCGAGTCCGTGCCCTTTGAGACTACTTCCGCCTCAGGTACCAGCACTATCTTTATTGATGCCAATCTCAGCCTCACGGTTACGCCTCACATAACCCCGGACGGCAGTGTCCTCATGAAGATTAAGGCCAGCAAGAACTCTATCGGTACGTTTACAACGTCCTCCGGTGAGCCAAGCATTGTAAAGAAAGAGGCCTCCACCGAGGTTCTTGTGCACGATGGTGAGACAACAGTAATAGGCGGCATCATCAGCTCAGACTCCAATAAAATAGACAGTGGCATACCTTACCTCAAGGATATACCTTTAATGGGAAAACTCTTCAGGAGTAAATCCACCAAGGAGTCGCAGAAGGAGCTACTCATATTCATAACCCCTACCATAATGAAGGGTGATACGGCGGGTTAGATAGAGGCCGCGGCATTCTTATAAGTAGTTTTTAATGACGCGTCTCCATAAAAGGTGGCGCGTTTTTTTGTGGATAGCTGTGTGTGTTGGGGGGAGGCTTTTCTGGTATGTGACAGGTGGTACCCTGTCCTGCCCTTTAAGAAGGCAGGTGATGGCCGGTTATATGAGGCAGAAGTGTGAAGATAGAGTTGCCCTTGAACTCTGTATATGATATATATAAAAAGATATTCCCCGGGGATATTATATGTCTTTGTTTTGTCGGGGCGTGGCTCAGACTGGTAGAGCACCGCGTTCGGGACGCGGGGGTCGGAGGTTCAAATCCTCTCGCCCCGACCAATAAAATCAAGGGGTTACGGCTTTTCTCGTAACCCTTTTTTCTTGGTTTTTACCCGATTGTGCTAAAATTGTGCTAAATTCCTCAAGGACGTCCACACCGCCCCGCAGACTCTCCGTTGAGTGGTGCGCATATCTCTGCGTCATGCGGATGTCCTTGTGCCCGAGAAGCTTGGCTATGGTGTAAATATCTACACCAGCCTGCGCAAGCCGCGTGGCAAAGGTGTGGCGAAGATCATGGAAGCGGAAGTCCTCCACCACCGCCCTATCCATTGCCTGGTAAAAGGCCCGCGCGAGGTTTCGCTTCTCAAGCCTTGTGCCTACCTTGCTTGCGAATACATAGTCGCTCTTAATATGGCGCACCTTGGATTTTAGCGCAAGCACCCCAAGGGCCGCCTCGTTAAGAGGTATGGTTCTCCTATCACCGTTCTTGGAGCGCATGACTGCGGCGGTCCTTTTGCCACGGTCAACGTAAGGCCACCGAAGGTCTAGAATCTCACCCTGTCTCATGCCCGTATTCAGGGCAAAGACGATAACCTCCCTGAGCCATCCCGGCGAGGCCTCAAGGAGCCGCGCCTCTTCCTTTGAAGACAACCACCTGTCAATCTGGTTGTTGAACCGCTCTCTGGAGACCCTTGAGACGGGATTCTTATCCACCCACTCCCACTCCCTTATCGCGAGGTTGAAGGCCCTTTTTATGAGACAGAGCTCTCTCTCGATAGTTGCCGGCTTTGAGCCTTTTTTTCGTCTCATAGCCTTGTAGTCCACTATAAGCGGAGGGGTTATGGCCTTGAGAAGGGTATCACCGAAGAATCCAAGTAAATGTTCGGATATTACTCTATCTCTGCACTGACCATTCGGGGTTTTTAAAATGGAGTATTCTTCGAGATACTTATCCATCATCTCCCTGAAGGTTTTATCTTCTTCGGGCTTGATATCAAACCACTTGCCCTCTGTAATCTCGGTGATGACCTTGGCGTGCACCTTTTGGGCAAGCCTCTTGTTCGTGGTCTCTGTGGACCTCCTTAACTGCCTGCCCTCAAAAGTTAATCTCATCCACCAGACCTTGCCCCGTTTGTATATACCCATAAATCAACCTCCTTTCGGGCTGATTGGTCTGGTTTCCCCTTTGAAGGATTATATACCAGACGCCTTTTTCTTTGCAACTGTAGTATCGATGGCCCTTCGAATGATACTGTCCACATCTCGTAAAGAGCTCACCGAGGCCTTCCTGGGGTGACTCCTGGACGTAGTCCTCCGTGGTTCGATCTTTTGAGCCTTTATCCACTGCTCCACCTCTTCAGGGGCGAAGCGCACAAGGCCACGTATCTTGTAGGAGGGGAGGGCTCCTGATTCTGCCCAGCTGTACACGGTAGTAGTCTTGCAGTTCAGAATTCTTGCTACCTCTTTCACTTTTATGAAGGCTTTCCTTGTCATACATATTTATTACTTATGAGGTGAAGGACGAGAAAGGATTCGGTATAAGAACTTGCACAAGCTCCATAAAAGTGTTATCATTTAATCAAAATAGTTATCACAGCAGACAATCAAAGGAGAGGCCTTTATGGTAAGGACGCAGATACAGATGACCGAGGAACAGGTCGAGAAGCTGAAGAGGATGGCCGCTGCCGAGCACCGCTCCATGGCCGATCTGATACGCCAGGCGGTGGACAGCTTCGTTGCGACAAGGGCCGGAGCCGATATCGAGGAGAGACGTAGCCGCGCCATAGCCGTTGCCGGGCGTTTTCATTCCGGTACAGGCGACCTTTCCGAGGCCCATGACAAATACCTTGCCGAGGTCTACAGCAAATGAGGGTCTTTATCGACACCTCGGCCTTTCTCTCGATTTTGGACTCGGATGACAACTTTCATCCAAAGGCAAAAACAGAGTGGGCCGGGCTCGTCTCATCGGGTGCAGTGCTCTTCTGCAACAACTATGTCCTCGTCGAGACCTTTGCGCTTGTACAGCACCGCCTTGGGATGAAGGCGGTGAGGGCCTTAAACGACGATATTCTGCCCCTTGTAAACATCGAATGGGTTGACGAGACGACCCACAGGGCGGGTGTAAGCGCCGTTGAGGCGTCCGGACGGAGAAGGCTAAGCCTCGTGGACTGCGTAAGTTTCGAGACCATGCGGCAACTTGGGATAAAGACGGCCTTCGCCTTTGATCAGCATTTTTCGGAGCAGGATTTTGAGTGTGTTCCCTGAAAGCGGTTCGCCTCGTACGGCCATTCCCGTCTCCATCGTCCGTGTCCTGATAACTCTTCTTTCTGGTGAACCGCCGTTGACCTAGGGACTGCAACGCTTTAGAATAAGAAAAGTTTTTGCTCTTGACAGAGATAGAATCGGAAAGAGAGTTCGCTAAAGGGGCTTCTTTCAAGTGGATGCGTTGAGTTCATAGAAGTGTGGGTTGTTGGTTCTCTCTTGAAAAATGGTATATGTTACTATTGAGTATTCATACATAATAAGTCGAGAGCAGTCAGATGGGATATCAACTTTGGGTATCACCTTTAACAGGTTATAGACGCAAAGGCACTCGAATGAGTGATTTGCGTAATCTATTTGAATTTGGTGTTACAGCCAATTCCATACAAGAACCACTTAAATGTTGCTTATAGAAAGATTCCGCAAGCGCGGTACAGGCTGAGTTAAAGAGGCTGGATTTCGATATCGCAGGCATTCGATCCTCAAAAGTTCAACCTGTCCGAGAATTTATTCGCACTACATCTCTCAAAGACGGAAATTGTGAAAAAGCAGCTAAATTCATTAAAGCAGATGATATCATTGCAGAGTCTACGGCTTTAACTGAAGTATTAAATGGCCTTAAAGACAGAACTCACTTTTTTATTCTCAATGGCAGGCAAATTTCTGGGATTATAACAAAGGCAGACCTTCAGAAACCTCCAGTCAGAATACTCTTTTTCGGTATTATCTCTCTTTTGGAAATGCACCTTACCTTTCTTGTGCGTACTTATTTTTCTGATGAAACGTGGCAAGATAGTTTAAAACAAGAACGAATAGCGCACGCTAAAAACCTTCTTGAAAAACGTAAAAAGCGAAACGAAGCCATTGATTTAACAGATTGTCTGCAATTTGCTGATAAACGTGATCTTGTTTGTGCATCGGAAGAAATGCAAAAGCATTTGGGACTTAAAAGCAAAAAGGAAGCAGGCAGTGTACTCAAAAGCATTGAAAAATTAAGAGATAAGCTAGTACATTCTCAAGATATTGTATCTGGCACAACATGGAAAAAATTGATTGAGGATATGCAACAAGTAGAGCGGATGCTCCAACAATCGGATGACTTGGTAGAAAAAGGTGCCCATAGCAATACTAACGATCCTTTAAGTTGAAATAATTTTAAAATAAAGCATTGCACCTAACTGCTATTCTGCTATCATCATAACGGTCGGACTCTTTAAAGAACAACTCCTCTTGCTTCAGAGGTTTCTAAGCCTTGATCACGGACATCCTCTATTTTGATGACGTATACCCCCCTTGATTGAAAAATAAGCACCAGCTATTTTCTGTAACATCGGAGAATACCCTTACGTGTCTGGGTCGGTTCAAACCCCGCCATTTTGCGTGGATGTTGAAAAATGATTACCATTTTTATCATTCTTGAGAATTCTGGTAATCATGATGACTGTTTTTATCGTTTATGATAATTTTAGTAATCATGATGACCATTTTTATCACTTATGATAATTTTGGTAATCAACAAGTACACCTTCTTTTTTTTATATCTTTTCGACTTGGTTGCCGTCAAAAAAATGTTTCAATCTGTCTGGAGATATCTTCCCATGCCCCTCTACCGTCTTGTAAACCAGTCTGCCAAAGTCATCGAGAAGAGTCTGCAGAAGTAAAAAACGACCAAGCCTTGAGAGCTCTACATAGTGATGGATAACTTCGCACATGTGCTCCTTCTCCCTCTCATCAAGATCTTCCCACTTCCAAACTTTCATAACGTGCCTCCAGATAAAGTATAGAGTTTTCCAATGACCACAGTGTCTCACTCTACTATTACTAAAAGCCGATGAAAGGCCGGTACCTGCAAAAAGCCGGACAAAAAGCCAACAAAAAAAACGCCGTCAAGAAGCTGATAAAAAGCCCTTCAAAAAGCCATCAAAAAACCTCTGAAACCACAAACAGGCCTTAGTCCTAATCATGGCCGCCCGACTTCGCTCGTGGCTCGCTTGCCCTCTTGAAACACCACCTGCCCTTCGATACGAACAGCCTTCAAGTATGTTTGTCCTTGATGAACATAATCTCTTACCCACCTGACCCTGCGTTCCCCGTTCTTTCTCACTGAAAGGGGACAGCAGCGACTTAATGAATTAGCGCTTTTCCTCGTACAAAAAAGTCTGAACCACCTCTATCATCCTGTACACTCTCTTGCTCACGAGGATAATATCTTTTCCACCCTTATTTTCTTCTTTCTTCGTGAAGCCCTCTCTACGATCAAAAACGAGTTCATGAGAAGCAAAAGTCTCCACAGACTTTAATATATTATATGTTATGTCCCCACAGATTTTGACTTCCGAAAAAAGAGCATAAAAAACCCTTAAAAAAATTCTCTCTTTTCATACCTCATTTTCGGCCATGCCTACCTGAAGATTCCGGCGAACGTTACATAACGCCCTGGAAAGAGCCGCGCTCCTCATATATCTATTACTTTTCGTGTCCCAGACCCCCGTTGGAACCAAAAAAAAACTGAGAATCGCCAATTCATCAAAGACAAATCCGCGATTTTGGATTTTTTGAACTAATGTCTTCCGCTTTTTTTGAGCTGAAACACAGGATGGGATAAATCTCTCCCCACAAAAGTAATAGATAGACAGGTAAAGGCTTCAGATGGGAGAAAATTCTCCCTCCATTTAAATGAAGGAGAAAAGAAATGAAAGTAATCGGCATGGACCTTGGTTTTGGATTCTGCAAGGTGATATCAGGGGAGGATGCCTATATCTTCCCCTCTGTCGTCGGGAGCGGAGGCGATGATATCCTGAAGGTCTCGGGCATAAAGTCCCCTGACATAGAAAAGGAGACCGTCAGTGTGGACGGCATGAGGCTGCTTGTGGGAGAGAGCGCAATAAAACAGGCCCTTCGGACCTATTCGGTGAGGGCTAAGAGCTGGATAGACTCTCTCGCCTACAGGGCGCTCCTTCGTCATGCGCTCCGGCTTGCCGGTCTTGGGTCGGAAAGCCGAGAGGTCACCATCGTCACTGGACTTCCTGTGAGCCATTACCGCTCGTACAGAGACAGACTTACTCACCTTATAAAAGAGACTGCCGGGGCGGAAGTGGAGGTCAAGGTCACGCTCCAGCCGCTTGGCACCTTCTTCGACCAACTCCTGAACGACGACATGACCATAAGGGATAAGGGGCTCGCGGAAGAGAGGGTTGGGATAATAGACATAGGGTTTTACACGACCGACCTCGTTACCGTCGACAACATCGAGTTTGTAAAAAAGCAACTCAGCTCATACGAGGGCGGCATCTCATCGGCCTACACCGAGATCGCCCGTGAGATCTACAACGTCTATGACCTCAAGAAGGAGGTCTTCGAGGTGGATAGCGTCGTAAGGGACGGCCATGTCCGGGTCTTCGGTAAGTGTGAGGACGTAAGGGCTATCGTCGTGCGATGTCTGCGGGACCTTGCCATCGAAATAGAGGCGCAGGCAAGGTCAATCTGGCAGGACGGGGCCGATATAGACCGCGTGCTCGTTACAGGCGGAGGCGCTTCGGCGCTACTGGGCTACCTTGACCTCTACAAACACGCCTGGTTCGTCCCGGGCTCTCAGCTATCCAACGCCCGCGGGTACGTGAAATTCGGCAGGAGGCTCCTCCTTGGACGCTCCTGACAAACTCACGGTAAAGGTCACCTTCTCTGGCAAGGACCCCATGGATGCGGAGGTTATACCTGTACTGAGGGAACAGAGAAAGCGGGCGGCGTTCATAAGAACAGCCGTCTTCTGCTACGTAAAGGGCGTCTCTCCATGTAGAGACGCCCTGCCTCTTAAGAGTCCACAGGCCGCGGAGGTCCCCAAGAAAGTTTCGCAAATTCAAAATTCAGCAACAGAAACCGAACTCGATTCAAAGGTCTCTATGTTGGACAAGCTGGAGTTTTGATGTAGAATACGGGAAGAGAACCAAAAGAGGTCGAGCCCATATCATCCTTTCAAAGCAAAGAACCCGCGGCAGGAGATAACTTGCCTGCCTATGCGTGTAAGAACGCTTGCAGAAACGAAGGTTGGAAAATTCTGCGACAGGCGCGTCTCCTTGCATGTTCGGGACAAGGTGAGATGTGAATTGTTGACTATTTTGAACATTTATGTTCCTTTTAGTCAGCATCTTCATGTTCCACAAATTTTTTCCAAGTGCCAGGACTAACCTGCACGGCTCTTACAAAACAACCGCCTCCAATGCAGAGCAAGTCGATCATGGCCCCTCTACGCCATGGTCGTGCACGGCATCCCTGTGTGCTCTCCACCATCCTTAAGACCCGGCTACTGACATCCAAGATGAACGTACTCACCGAGTTCATAAAAGTATATGGTGAGGGGTAAGAGTACACAAAGAGAGCGCCCCTCCCTGCAGATCCATGTACGAACCCTCGCCTCTACCTTTCCTTGAAGCCCATCAGTCTCTCCCTGTTGAGCTCTATCTTTTTCTGCGTCTCGCGGAATATGGCGGAAGATAGTATCGCACGTCCCTTTTCGTCTACTTCGCTTGTAACGATGGCGAGCTTCACGGCGGATATAAAGAATTCCTTGAGTTTAGCGCCCGTTATATCAGGCAGACTCAGAGCGGCTTCTCCTATGATGTCTTTTTTCTTCCCTTTTGTTGGAAAGTCTTTTATGAGTATTTTGAGCATCGCTACCCTCTCATCCATCCTCATGCTCGGAAAACGCACAACATTATCAAACCTGCTGGGCCTGTCCTTTATGGCAGGCTCCACTGCCTTTATGTCGTTAGTGGTGGCTATTACGAGCATATCCTCGTTCTCCACGAAGCCGTCAAGCTCCGCGAGGAACTCTCCGAGCACGCCGTTCGTAATATTCGCGAGTCTGTGTGTGGCGTACATGTCGATGTCCTCGAAGAAGAGAATGGTGGGGGCAAGTTCACGTGCCATCCTGAATATCTCTCTCACATGCGAGGGATACCGAACGTCCGCAGGTGTAACCCATATGAAGGTGGCGTTCACCTCGGAGGCGATTACCCTACCAAGGAGGGTCTTGCCGGTGCCGGGCTGGCCGTGGCAGATGATGCCCCTTTTAAGGGGCAGGCCGTTGGCCCGGAGTCTCTCCTTCAGCTCAAAGTAATACCTCAGCGTATCCTGGAGGTCTTTCTTTGTATGAGGCGGCAGTACGAGGTCATCCCAGGTGTATTGCCTTCGTGTATCGAGGAAGGTCGCATTGGGCTTTATCTTCTTCCCCCGAAGGTAGTTGTTCTCCTCCATCCACTCCTTTACACTCTTTGCGAGACCGTCGAGCCATGGTTTTTGCTCCTTTTCGGCGGTAAGGACAGCCTCTGTGCTAAGGTTCTCTTCGTCAATGGAATCGATATACCTGAAAGAGACGATTACCTTGTTGATACCACCTTCCTTCTCCGGGCTTTCAAGGAGGACCATGCCCTCTCTTATGGAGTCCTCCTTCACGCCGTAATTCACATCAAGGGGCATGTGGTCCATGGGTAGCCTGGTGTTGCCCGGTCCTGGCTTGAAGCCCCGTACCATGCGCCAGCCCTCGAGTACATTGAAGACCGCCCTCTGGAGGATAAGGTGGTTGTAAGCTGGAAACCGGAGAATAACTGAGGCAAGGTCTTCGGCGCTTCTTCCAAAGGTGGATATCATGAACATCTCTTTTACTGACGGCGGGACATATTCCTTGTAGGCCTTCAGGACCTCGAGATACTCGCTTGCAGAGAGGGCCAGAAGAGGAGGGACCATCTCGTTTTCAGCGCCATGGGTATCTTTGTCATTGTCCTTATTAAATATCTTTCTGAAAAATTCTTCTTTTTCCATGTGAACCTCCATTTGTTAATCCTGAAGTCTTTGGGTAAATCACCTCTCTCTAATTTCCTGAACCTGCACAATGCACTCACAAGGCCTTAGGGATGCGAATAATAATTATGTGCTGGCCACCGGCCGGTGCGTTTACCCTTAAGACACTGTTATTACCTCCTTTCTTATATGCGCAAAGAGCCCCGACACCTTTTCTGGAATTCCTTCTTTTAGCCACGAAATACGAAATCAAAAAAGCCCGGACGGGCCGTCTGGCCTGCCTGGACTTTCTCAGCGTTGTTCCGCTATTTAGTCTTTGTAAGAAATTTTAGCCCCCAGGGCCCTCCGCGTCAAGGGTAAAATGAGGGTATTAATAAAAAGAGGGAACGCGTCTTTATTCCCCCGGGTTTTAAAATAGTGAACGCAGGCCGGACAGTGTGCCTATCCCCATTGTTAAGACAGAACAGAAGCCTCTGAACGTTCTTTTTCATAGGTAAAGCATGGGCTATATTGCCACGCAGGAGCGTCAGAAGGGTCGTTACCCCCGCATAATGTTTTTCCCTTCTATTATCCACAAACCGGGTCATTGTCTGGTGCCAGCGCGGTATTTACAGAGTGTCGCGGCCATATTTGCTTTGCCCTTCTCCTTGAGAGCGGGTCATCCCTTAGTTCGACTTCGTCCATCTCGGCCAGAAGGCGCACGTCTTTAAAGACCCTACTGTAGTTACGGCCTGTCATCTTTGCAAGGCCATAGATGCTGATTCCCGGGTTGGAGACTATTGCCTTCAAGACCTCGCGGCGCTTCCTTGCCAGTTGAACTATCCCCGGCCTTATGGGGTACTGAGAGTCTCCTGCGGCCTTTACCCCCCATAGAGCGTCCCATGCGTCACATACCGTCTTCGCGAGGGCTGAATTCCTTGAAAACCCCTTCCTTACCTCAGGCCATATGGATATGAACTTCTCAGTGCCTATCTCATCAAGGAGCCACTCCATGGGTAAGTGTAGAAAGGCCTGGGCAAAGACACGTCTGTGGGCCTGCGGGCCTCTTCGGAGTATTCCGCGCCACTTTCTGTAGGTAAGCCGTCCGCTCCAGAAGGCTGACCTTAGTATCATCTCTCTTTCAGTCATCGTAATAACCCGTCAAAATAACGCTTTATCTCAAATAGCGTAAGCCCCTCGTACTTATCGGCCCTCTCAAGCATCTCGAATTCATCCATCAATTCTTTCCATCGAATTTTTCTGATCCCGCCAAGTAGCAATGCCTCCGATATAGCGGCCCCGTGTTTGTTTATCTCCCGCACAAATTTCATGAGAGGCCTTACTTCGTTACTCAAGACATAAAGATCGAAGAGGTCTCTTGCCGTCTCTCTTGCACCAACAGAGACTCTTCGCCCAGTGGATGAGAGCCGGCCCTCTCCCGGGCCCGTAATGGTACGAAGTTTCCTGTGGTAAAGCCCCTCAACGGTCTCGGTGCGAATGCCTGAACAGGTCTTCACGGGGAAAATCTCCGCGTATATATCCTCCACAAAGCTGACCCTGAGAGGCTCTCCCTCTACGTCGACGGTTCCATGGAGCTCGGCCACAAACATGGGGTCAAGGGCGGACTCAACCAACTTCAGCGTGACTCCCACACTAACGAGTCTACGCTGGATTACAAGAGGGTCAAAGCGGGTGTTAACAAAGAAGTCAAGATCATAGGAGACTCTGTGTTGAAGGTAGCATCTGGCGAGGGCTGTCCCTCCGGCAAGGATTATGCCTGCTCCGGGGAAGATGATGCTTTCATTCTCGAATATCTTGTTAAGAAGTTTATATCCTGCCTGTCATATAGTTGCTTAAAGGTCATATATGACATTATATTAAATAAATAGAATAAGTCAAGGTGATTTGTCTCCACTTTTGCGATGTGGCGGTGCAGTTCGCCATAAGGCCAGGAAAAGGACGCTCATGACATTCCAGAGCCTATAATGTTCTGTCTCAGAGGAAAAACCACGGATACACGGCCACGCCGGAGCGTCTGAAGGCGTCGCTACCGCCGTAGACAAGGGCGGCTGAAGGTGCCTCATCACCTGTGAGGCCTTGATAGTATGTGAGGTTATCGAAAAAGTCTAAGGCTATTGTCAGGGCAGTGTCTGTAAGATGTCCTAAAGTAGGAGAAGAATTCTGGCGTCCGTTATACATTATTCACTATGACGGGGCCGTCAAACTGATCAAAAAGCCGCGTTGGTCTTAGAGGGCCAAGCCGGGCGGGTCAGGCAGTTCCATGGAGATGTGGCGATACCTATCAAAATTGGTACAAACCAACGATGTCTTTGCCGGATTGGCGCGGACCGGTCACCTTGACTACGAGGAACTGCCTTGCGGCCTCTCTCAATCTCTTCTTAAGGATGCGCTCGATCATTAGAAGCCCTTAGACTCTATCTTGCAATTGAATATTTAATATTCAATTTGCATACAACGTAGGTGCGCCCGGCAGGGCGCACACACTCGGAGGTGCAAGTCCTCTACAGGCCCGGCAGGGGGAACTGTTAGCCGGACGGCAAGGGTGTCCATCGTGAGGTGGAATCTGAAGGAAGCCGCAGGCAAAGCGCTGGCCTGACGAACAGGAATCGCATACGAGGCTGCCGTACCGGGTGAGAAGGCCTATATCTTCAAAGCCCGATACTTGCACGGAAGGTACGGACGTATATGCGGCGGGCATAAGCGTGAAGGTGTGTGTGCATTACCCGGGGAGGTCTGTCTACCTGCATTGTGCTACCGCCATCGAGAGGTGGCGGGATTGGTAGGCAGAAGTCAGCAGAGGGCATAGTAGGTCTATCGACCGGACCGAAGGCCCGAACATGAGACATGGGACAGGAGCCTCGAATTTCGATGACGCGTGGAGATGCAGGAGACCGGGCCGGGATGCCCGGCACCACCCCGGAGGGCAGCGGACGGAATCCACGAGAGCATGGGGCTGGTGCGTCAAACGTCACGGCAAGGAGAGCCTGCTCCCGTCCGGAGACGCAGCGGATGATGGAAGCGGTGGTCGAACGCGGGAACATGACAGCGGCATTGCGCCGGGTGGTGGCGAATAAAGGCTCGGCGGGCGTTGATGGTATGCCCGTAGAGGCTCTGAAGCCCTATCTCAAGGCGCACTGGCCGCGCATCAAAGAGCAACTGTTGGCAGGACGGTACGAGCCCGCTCCCGTGCGGATGGTAGAGATACCGAAGCCTGGGGGAAAAGGGATGCGACAGCTGGGCATCCCTACGGTAGTTGACCGACTTATCCAACAGGCGTTGCATCAGGTAATGCAGCCAGTCTTTGACCCGGACTTTTCCGAGTCGAGCTACGGCTTTCGCTCTGGCCGGAGTGCTCATCAGGCCGTGCTTAAAGCACGTGCCTATGTAGAGGAAGGCCGCAGGTGGGTCGTGGACCTCGATTTGGAGAGGTTCTTTGACCGGGTAAACCACGACGTGCTCATGTCGCGTGTTGCCCGGAAGGTCGAGGACAAGCGGGTACCGGGCCTTATTCGCCGGTATCTGCAGGCGGGGATTATGGCCCGGGGAGTTGTATCGCCCCGCACCGAAGGCACGCCGCAGGGCGGGCCGCTGTCCCCGCTCCTGTCCAACATCCTTCTGGATGATTTGGACAGGGAACTGGAAAGGAGGGGCCATGCGTTCTGCCGGTATGCCGATGACTGCAACATCTATGTAAGGTCAAAGCGTTCTGGGGAGCGTGTGCTGGCCTCGGTTACCCGGTTTCTCGAAGGACGGTTGAGGCTCAAAGTCAACCAGTCCAAGAGTGCGGTTGACCGGCCTTGGAAACGGAAGTTCCTGGGTTACGCCGTGACGTTCCATAAGCGCCCGCGCCTCAAGGTGGCGGGTGCGAGCATCGAACGTCTCAAGGCCAAGCTGCGGGAGCTGTTCCGGCAGGGTCGGGGTCGCAGTCTGGGGCAACTGATTGAAGAGCTTAAGCCTGTTCTTCGAGGTTGGGTAAATTATTTTCGGTTGGCGGAGGTGAAGGGAGTTTTCGAGGAGCTCGACGGTTGGATACGGCGTAGACTGCGCTGCATCCTCTGGCGACAATGGAAACGCCCTTACACCCGTGCAAAGAACCTGATGAGACGTGGACCTGGGGAGGCCCGTGCGTGGCGGTCGGCCTCCAACGGGCGCGGCCCGTGGTGGAACTCCGGTGCCTCGCATATGAACGAGGGGTTTCCCAAGCGATTCTTTGATACATTTGGACTCGTGTCACTGCTTGGTCGTCTGCGGCAGCTTCAATGTGGTTCATGAACCGCCGTATACGGAACCGTACGTACGGTGGTGTGGGAGGACGGCGGGGGCAACCCCGCCTCCTACCCGATGCACCTTTCAAGCCGTTTTTATGCAAGATTGCTCTCTTCCGGGCAAGTGGGAACAGATAAAAAGGAGCGACCTGCGTTAACCTTGATGGCTTCAATGACAAGATGCCCTTTGGACAAATTTGTTTTTGATGTAAAACACCGGGAGAGAACTAAAAGAGGTTGAAATAATATCATCTTCCTGAGAAGTAAAACATCACATGGGTGGAGATGCCTTGCCTCTGCCGCCGCTTGTAAGAACGCTTGTAGAAAAGAAGGTGGAAAAATTCTGCGACCGGCGAGTGCCTCCTCATGTGCAGAATAAAGTGAGGCTCGTCTTTAAGGTCAGGGGCGTGAGCGTGACCATCTTTGAGGAGAGGGCCCCGTGGAGTGAGGCTCTCCCCATAGTCAAGACAAAAAAGAGGGTTGTATTTGGTGTAGAGGCGCCTGCCCTGGTTTAGTTTCTAAGCCGTCCTTTATCTGCCGTTCCTTGTAATATACTTCCTGAGGAGTCCAGTAGCCGAGAGACTCGTGGAGCCTCTCGGTATTGTAAAAGTGGAAGTACGTTGTAAGAGACTGTCTGGCATCAGCCACGGTCTCGTAGCTCTTCATGTAGACCTCTTCATACTTAACCGTTCTCCAGAGCCTCTCAACGAAGATGTTATCAAAGGCCCTGCCCCTGCCGTCCATGCTTACGGCTACTTCAAGACTTTCCAGAAGCCCGGTAAACTCAAGGCTCGTAAATTGGCTGCCCTGGTCGGAGTTAAAAACTTCTGGGGTTGAAAGCCCAAGGGCCTTATGAAGCGCCCTTACGCAGAACTCCTTATCCAGCGTCGTAGAGATCTCCCATGTGAGCACATACCGGCTGTGCCAGTCCATTATGGCCACGAGGTATATAAAACCCTTCCGGAGCTTTATATACGTTATGTCGGTGCTCCATACCTGGTCCGGCCGGTCTATGACGACGTCCCTCAGCAGATAGGGATACTTCTTGTGGTCCTTCGCGGGCTTGCTCGTCCACGGCTTCGGATATACGGCGCTAAGCCCCATAAGCCTCATAAGGCGTCTCACTCTCTTGGGGTTGACCCTGTATCCCTGACGCCTCAGCCACGCCGTCATCTTCGGAACGCCATAGAAAGGCGTTTTGGTGTACTGCTCATCCAGAAGACCCATTAGAACCCCGTTGAGCGTATCCGTAGGTCTCGGCTTATAGTAGTAAGACGCTCTGGAAAGACCCAATATCTCACATTGGCGGTAAAGAGGGATCTTACGATAACCTGGCTCAACCAAAGCCTTCTTCTCTTTAACCGAGAATCTGAGATTTTTTTTTAAGCCAGTCCAGCTCCACCTTGAGCTGACCTATCTGACGGTAAAGCTCGTCTTTCTCAGCCTCACCCTCTTTATCGACCTTATTCCTCTTGTCGGAGAACAGGGCCGGCAACTCCTTCAAAAGGCGCTTCCTCCACTGGCCTATCTGGTTCGGGTGGACGCCGTACTGGCTCGCTAACTGTGCAAGCGTCTTCTCACCCTTTATTGCCTCAAGAGCCACCTTTGCCTTGAAAGCCGCATCGTACTTCTTCTTCATCGCGCCTGCCTCCTTACTCTTCTTAGCAGGCTACCATACAACAAATACCTCTGTCTAAATTATGGGGAGTATTATAGAGTATGTGAATGAATATCATACATCATTCAAGACTTGTCTATCGGTTCTTGGTGAGACGATAGAGTTTGGCATTCGAGAGCTTACAAAGCAAACCATGAGGGAACTCTCTAGAACCGAGAGAAAAGAGAGACCATGGGCCGATCAGTTTGAAAGAGTTTCCAACCCATCTGGAAGGCTTACTCTGGAGATTAAAACATGGGGTTGCTCTCGTAGGAGTTGGTCTGATGGCAAGAAGCAAAGAATCGAGGGTTGCCTTAATGCTTTTATAATAGAATGTATTAATACTGCTGTTGCAAAAAGGACACGTGATCTTAAATGGGCAGAAGATGAACGTATAAGGCAGGAAGAGGAACTTCGACGTGAGAAGATAGCCAGGCTAAGGCGAGAAGAAGAGGAAAGAGTTCAGGCCCTGATGCAGAATGCTGCGAATTGGCAGAAAAGCAAACAGGTACGTGAGTATATTGAGGCTGTCAAAAAGGAGGCAATCCGCGAAAATGGTGAGATAGTACAGGGAAGTGAGATGGACAGATGGCTTAAATGGGCCAATGATCAGGCCGACCGCCTTGATCCCTTGACTGAAAGCCCCCCATCGATTCTTGACGAGGATGAAGAAGACGAAGATGACTTTCTTTACTGACCTTGGAGAACATTTTTGCCGTAACAAGCACCCCGAGGCCTTTATAGTCACAAATCCCCGGACCGGACGGCACTACTCGGAAAATCTAATAAGAAGGCTCTTTAATGCCACACGTACCAAAGTTGAAATTGACATAATCCACTATCTCGAAGAATAACGTATTCTTAAGATGGCTTCTTGCTATTTCTTCGTGCGGATCTGCTTCTAGCTTGGGGAGAATTGCAAGGTGCCTTAACGGTGCGTATTTACTTCCAGGCACATTGGGTAAATACTAAAAAGGGTATCAGCTCATATGGCCTTGTCCCGTTAAAGTGTGCTGTGGTAGTATTATTATCGTGGAGGTTTACCATTGGGTAAAATATTTCTTACTGTACTGCTTTCCCTTCTCATTCTTCCCGGGGCTCGCCTTGATGCCTTTGCCGCTTTAAATTCTGCTACAAGCCAGAACTCGGGGGAGCCGCTCAAGCTCCTTCGTCTTACACCTTCGGGTACGGACGTGCCACCGGGCCGCCAACTCGTCTTTACCTTCAATCGTCCCGTAGTGCCCCTGGGGCGAATGGAGAGAAATCAGTCTGAGATACCCGTCACCATAGAGCCTGCTCTTGGCTGTAAATGGAGATGGCTCAACACCTCATCGCTGGCCTGTCAGCTTAATGAAAAAAACTCGATGAGACCCGCAACACGCTACAAAGTGGTGATGCGGCCCGGTATTAAAGCCATGGATGGGAGTACTTTACAGGGGGCCTTCACGTACACTTTTATCACCCAACGCCCTGAAGTGACGTATTCGTGGTTCAGAGGATGGGCCTCACCCGTCAGACCCGTTATTCAAGTTGGGTTCGCTGATTTTGTAAAAAAGCGCTCTCTTGGTGAGCACCTTTACTTTCAGACCCAAAATAAAGAACGAATTCCTCTGAATGTCACTGAAGATCCTGCTTACACGAAGAATAAAAATTATAAAAAAGGCCGCATCTGGCTCGTAAGTCCTCAGCGTGAGTTGCCGGAAGATGAGAAGATTGAGCTCAGAGTTGAGAAAGGGGTTGTCTCTCTGGAAGGGACTGAGCCCGGGGTGGAGGATCGTATAATAGTAGGGTTTCATACCTTTCCAAAGTTCCGCTTCATCGGAGTGGGATGTGTTACGAAGACAGGTGAGAGTGTGGTGATAACCGGCGGTAGTGGTGAACCTGATGGAAAAAAATGCGACCCTCTCGGTCAAATCCGTCTTCTCTTTTCCGCTCCGGTATTAAAAAAAGTGGTTGCTGAGACCCTCCTTGTTACACCTGATCTTGCGGGAGGGCTGAAGGATTTTGACCCATGGCAGGGTATCTACAGCTACTCGATGTTATCCAGTTCCCATACCAGGGGACAGACATATTCCGTGAATCTGCCAATCCTCAAGGCTTTTCAGCCCTACCATCTTCAGGCGTCTTCTTTGGAGATTAAGGACGAGTTTGGTAGAGCGCTCAACTCGGATATAGATATAGAGTTCATGACTGACCACCGCACGCCAAACTATCACCTCGGGTCCAATTTTTTCTCCCTTGAGACGGGTATTGACTCAGAGGTTCCTCTGGTAGTCACAAATCTGAGGGAGTTACGACTTAAGTACCAGACGGAGACGGTCCATGGTATAGGCGCTAAAGAGAAAAAAACCATCAAAGTAGATGTGGCTGAGGATATCGCCCAAAAGATACCCTTAAAAGTCCGTGAGATGCTCCCTGCCTCTTCCGGTGTAATAGAGGGAACCTTTGATACAGAACCATCTATAGCCAGTAAAAACAATCGTGACTCATGGTTCTTTGCCCAGGTCTCACCGTACAGCGTCCATGTAAAGATCGGCCACTTCAACACACTCGTTTGGGTGACCGACTTTTCCACAGGCGAGCCCGTAGGCGGGGTAAAGGTTGATATCTATAAAGACCGCTTTCGTATCAACGGCCCGAGCACACTTTCACCAAAGAAGATGGAAACGGACGAGGGGCTACGGGAAACCCTTACAACGGGTACAACAGATGCTAACGGCATTGCTATGCTTGCAGGAACTGAGAAGATAGACCCGGAGCTGAATATGGTGGGCTCCTATTACTGGAATTGGGAGAAAAAGGTGCCCCTCTTCGTGCGCTGTATAAAGGGTGACGGCATTGCCGTCGTGCCCTTGATATACCCCTACCTTGAAGATGCCCGCGGAGCTAATAATAATTATATAAGCTCATGGGCAGAGCTCCGTTACGGCCACATTCGTACCTGGGGAACTACGGCGCAGGGCATATACAAGGCCGGAGACACTATACAGTACAAGTTCTATGTAAGGGATCAGAATAATAAGACCTTTATCCCTGCCCCCGAACAATTCTATACACTTAAGGTAGTAGACCCCATGGGTAAGACGGTCCATGAAGTAAAGAAGATAAAACTTTCCAGCTTTGGTGCTTTTGATGGAGAATATACCATTGCAAAAAACGCCGCTGTCGGCTGGTACGATTTTAAACTCACTGCCGATTTTATTTCAAATAAGATATGGCAGCCAATGAGGGTGCTTGTCAGTGACTTCACCCCGGCTCCATTTCGCGTTATTACGGACTTAAAGGGAGAGCGATTCAGGCCCGGAGATAAGGTAAAGGTCAGGACTTCTTCCCGGCTTCATGCCGGTGGGCCATATGTAAACGCAGAGGCGCGTGTAACTGCAAGCCTTTCGGAGCGAACCTTTATACCCGATGACCCAATGGCCAGAGGGTTCAGCTTCGATGCTTCAAGCACCTCCAGACGTACAAGTATTATCAACCAGATTGACTCCAGGGTAGATGAAAAAGGAGACCTCAGGAACGAATTCACCATAGGAGAATCCCCGGTATTTTACGGCGTGCTTACGGTAGAGAGTTCGGTTAGGGATGATAGGGGAAAGTATGTTGCTGGCTCGGCTTCGGCAAAATTTGTCGGAAGGGACAGATACGTGGGGGTGCTTCAGAAGGACTGGCTGCTTAGCGCGGGTAAGCCGGCTACGGTTAAGGCAATAGTGGTTGATGAACTTGGTAAAAGAGTATCCGGTACTCCGGTAAATATTAAGATTGAGTATCAAACTACAACCGCCGCAAGAGTCAAGGGCTCCGGTAACGCCTATATCACCAGGTATAAGCACAAGTGGGTGGATGCCGCTAAATGCGCCCTTACCTCTCTTGATGGGCCGGTGGCTTGCGACTTTACCCCCGAGAATGCCGGCTTGTACCGCATAGAGGCCTCGGTAAAAGATACCAGAGGGCGTGTGCATTCGAGTAAACTCCGGCGGTGGGCCCAGGGTAAGGGCCGGGTGCTCTGGGAAGAGAGCACGGGGAGCAGGCTGGATATTTTTCCGGAAAAGAATGAATACAAGGTGGGTGATAAGGCACGGTTCCTGGTGAAAAATCCCTACCCAGGCGCAAAGGCGCTGGTGACTGTTGAGCGCTACGGGGTTATCAAGAGCTGGGTTGAGACCTTCGAGGATTCTACTGAAGTAGTGGAGTTTACAGTATTACCGGAATACCTTCCCGGTTATTACCTCTCAGTTGTCGTCTTCAGCCCACGGGTGGAGAAACCAATAGACGCAAAACAGGTAGACCTTGGTAAACCGGCCTATAAGATGGGATATGTGAGCGTCCCGGTAAGGGACCCCTACAACGAGATCCGTGTAGATGTAAAGCCCCGTCACGAGGTTTATAAGCCAGGTGATGAAGTTACCGTGGATTTTAAGGCAAATATACAAGCCTCCCGTGGCGCAAAGGGTGAACCTCCTATGGAGATCGCAGTTGCTGTCCTGGATGAGTCTGTATTTGACCTTATCCCCTCGGGCAGAGCCTCCTTTGATCCATACAGGGGATTTTATTCTCTGGAGCCTCTGGACCTTCAGAATTTTTCTCTTCTGCAACAACTTGTGGGAAGACAACTTTTTGAGAAAAAAGGGGCCAGCCCCGGTGGGGACGGCGGGATGGGCCCGGAACTCCGCTCTTTCTTTAAGTTCGTGAGCTACTGGAACCCTTCGGTTAAGACCGATAAGGAGGGCCACGCCCGGGTCTCCTTCAAGGTTCCTGACAACCTTACGGGTTGGCGGGTGCTGGCAATGGCCGTGACAGATTCGTCGCGGATGGGGCTAGGTGAGTCCACCTTCAAGGTCAACCGTCCCACTGAGATACGCGCTGCGTTACCGAACCAGTTGACTGAAAAAGACAGCTTTCAGGCAGGATTCACTGTAATGAACAGGACCGGGAAGACACGCACCCTTGATGTCCAGATTAGCGCCAGGGGGGCGTTGATAGGCGGAAGCGCTCAAAAAAGAAGAAAGATCGACGCGGAGCCATACAAACGTTATACGGTATGGATGCCCATAATAACCCTTCATGACGGGGAGATTGTTTTTGATGTACGGGCATCGGACAAGCTCGACGCCGATGGGCTAAGGGTGACGATACCTGTAAAGAAAAGGGCCTCCTTAAAGGTGGCCGCCTCCTACGGAACAACAACATCGGACGAGGTTTCCAGTATGATTGCCTTCCCCGAGGGGATACAGACGGATGTTGGAGGGGTAAGTATTACCGCCTCGCCCACGGTGATAGGGAATGCAGAGGGCGCTTTCAGATACATGCGAGATTATCCCTACATGTGTTGGGAGCAGATACTCACCAAGGGGGTGATGGCGGCTAATTATCAAGCTCTAAAGCAGTATATGCCTGAGACTTTCCAATGGAAGGAGAGCGCACAGTTGCCGGAAGAGACTCTTGAACTTGCCGCCGAGCATCAGGCGTCAAACGGCGGCATGGTTTATTATATACCTGAGGACAGTTATGTGAGTCCCTACCTGAGCGCCTATACGGCGCTGGCCTTTAACTGGCTACGGAAGGACGGTTACAATATCCCCACAGGAGTAGAGAAGAGGCTTCACGGCTATCTCCAAGGGCTTCTCAAACGAGATGTGATGCCATCATTTTATTCAAAAGGCATGCGCGCGACGGTACGTGCCGTGGCGCTGGCGGCCCTGGCCCCGCAGGGCAAGATAGATAGAGGGGATATCAGCCGTTATAGGGGACAACTGGGAGATATGAGCCTTTTCGGCAAGGCACAATTTCTTCAGGCCGCTCTGAAAGCAGGCGCCAGGGATAGTATTGTTGACGATGTATTAGAGATGATACTCGCTCACTCGAACCAGACAGGTGGAAAAGTTGTTTTCAGCGAAGCAGTGGACTCCGCTTATGACCGTATTCTTGTTACCCCTTTACGGACGAATTGCGTCGTATTGAGTTCCCTCCTCGCATACTCGGAATATGCTCGCCATGGGCAGGAAAAAAACTTTGGGGATCTGACCTCCGGGCTTCTGAGGACTATCACAGGGACCAGGGGGCAGCGTGACCGCTGGGAGAACACCCAGGAGAACATGTTCTGCATGAAATCCCTTACGGATTATAGCAGGGTTTACGAAAAGGAGAGCCCCAGGATGGAACTCCATGCCTGGCTTGGTGATGAGCCCATGGGGGAGGCCGTGTTTAACGATTTCCGCGATAAGGCAGTAGAATTCGCGAGACCTGTAAAGATCGGGGACCCAGGAAGGAAGGTAAATGCCCGGCTTGGGAGAAAGGGGCAGGGGAGGGTTTACTACTCAACAAAACTTTCCTATGCAGAGAAGGAGCTAAAAAACAACGCCGTAAACTCAGGCATAGAAATTCACCGCGAGTACAGCGTGGAGCGCGGCGGGGCCTGGACCCTTCTGGGCAGAAGCATGCATCTAAAGACCGGAGAGCTAGTGAGGGTTGATCTCTACGTTTCTCTTCCTGCAGACCGAAATTTCGTCGTTGTTGACGACCCTGTGCCCGGAGGCCTTGAACCCGTGAACAGGGAGCTTGCCACAACGTCGAGGATTGATGCCGAGAAGGGTGGGCTCAAAGGCGCAGGAGGGTCTTTCTTGTATACGAGAGATGATTGGAGAGATTACGGCTATTCACGATGGAGTTTTTATCATAAGGAGCTTCGTCATAATAGCGTACGCTATTACTCCGAGCACCTATCAGCCGGTAACTATCACCTCTCCTATGTGGCACAGGCGATAGCGCCCGGCAAGTTTATTGTAATGCCTGCTCATGCAGAGGAGATGTACCACCCCGATGTCTTTGGAGAGGGCTTTCCCGCGTCCCTTGAGGTTATGAGGAACGAGTGATTCTTATATGAAGAATCGGGTAAATAAGGGGAGGATTTTGCTTTTGCGCCGGATTGCAGGTGCACGGTTTTTTAAGGTTTTTATCCTCCTTGCCGTGCCCCTTGCTCTCGCCACGGTATCTCTTAAGAGCTGGCATGACTTAAGGCCCCTTCCGGCTTCTCTTACGCTTGATGCAGAGAATGTGCGAAAGGTGCAGATTCTCGACCGCAGAGGCATGCCCCTTATTGTTACCTACAGGAACAAGTGGAATATACACAATTACGTCCCCCTCCATGATATCCCGATTCTACTGCAACAGGCATTCATCCACTCTGAAGACAAGCGTTTTTATGCTCATAGCGGTGTGGATTGGCTTGCCAGAGTCCACGCCCTTTTTCAGGACTTAAAGGCTTTTCGAAAGGTACGCGGCGCAAGTACCATAACCGAACAGGTGGTTCGCATGCTCCATCACAGGCCGCGTACTGTCTGGTCTCGCTGGCTTGAAGGTTTGGAAGCAGGGCGACTCGAAGAGAGGTTTTCCAAGGCCGATATCCTGGAATTCTATCTGAATCAGGTTCCCTATGCCGCTAAGCGCCGTGGTGTGCTTCAAGCGGCGCATTACTATTTTAACCGCGACCTCGACACCCTTGATACTGCCGAGATACTTTCGCTGGCGGTCCTTGTACGAGCGCCTGGGCGCATGGATCTGAAGAGTGGAACTGAAAGGATAGAAGGGCCCTTAAGACGGCTGGCCGCTCAGTTGTCAGAAGCGCATATCCTCTCAGTTGAGGATGCACGCAGTATTGCCTCAAGCAGTGTTCACCTTGAGAGCTATGGACTGCCTCTGGAGGCCAGCCATTTCGTACATCACATCTACAGCGAAGAGCTTGGGGCCACCCAATCGCGGGGCCGTTTATTTACAACACTTGATTCCGAATTACAGTACCGTATCCAGAGGATAATAGACGCGCGCCTGAAAGACTTAACAAAATGGGACGTAACGGCCGGCGCCGTACTTGTTGTTGACCACCGCAAGAATGAGGCGCTGGCCTGGGTCAATAGCGGCGGCGGCGGATTTTCAGGCGATAAGCAGGCAAGCCAGTTTGATGGAGTGACAACACCACGGCAGCCGGGCTCGGCCTTGAAGCCCTTTCTTTATGCCATGGCGCTTGAAAAGGGCTGGACCGCTGCCACCCTGATAGATGATTCTCCGATTTCACGCCCCGTTGGTACGGGTTTGCACATGTACCATAATTACAGCAGACGCAACTACGGCAAGCTACGCATGAGAGACGCACTTGGCAACTCCCTTAATATACCGGCGATTCGAACGATACAGTTTGTAGGTATTAGTGATTTTTTGGACCGCCTGCACAAACTTGGATTTAAAAGCCTGACACGGAACGCAGATTACTACGGCGAGGGTCTTGCCCTTGGAAACGGTGAGGTAACACTTCTGGAACTTGTTGGCGCCTATGCTGCCATAGCACGCAAAGGAGTATCGAGTCCCATCTTGCTCGTTAAAGGAAATGATGGGGCTCGTGCCTTAGGAAGGCGAATCTTCAGTAAAGAGTCTACGTCCATCATTTCCAGTATCCTTTCTGACGCTGATGCAAGACACTTGGAGTTTGGTAGTGGCAACCTCCTGCGCTTCCCTACCCAGACCGCCGTGAAGACGGGTACATCAACAGATTATAGAGATGCCTGGGCTCTTGGTTTTTCAGACCGCTATGCTGTCGGGGTATGGATGGGCAACTTTGATCAACATCCTATGCGGAATATTACGGGTTCAACTGGTCCCGCGCTCGTGCTTAGGGCAGTGTTTGCGGAACTTAACCGTCATAAAGAGGCAAAGCCCTTATTCCTGAGCCCGGCCCTTACGATGAAGAAAATATGCCGTGTTAGCGGAGAGCTGGCAAACCCGGAGTGTCCTGCAATGGATGAGTGGTTTGAGCCGGAAAAGGTCCCGGTACGGCACTGCGGCTTGCACGGTTCGAAAAAACCTCACGTTAAGGCGGCAAGCTCCAGAAGCAATCAAGACCACGTTCATCTACATCTGATAAAACCATCCAATGGATTGCAACTCGCCATGGATCCCCGCATTCCTGACGAATTGGAGGCTTTATCCCTTGTGCTTCAAGAAGATATAGAAGTGGTCAAGGTAGAATGGCTCATGGATGGAGTTGTCATCGGATCCACAGAGGGCAGGACAAGAGAGTTTCTATGGCCGCTCAGACGAGGCAACCACAGGGCAAGAGCAAAGGTATGGCTGAAAGGTAAGAGTGTACCTGAAAAAACAGATGTGGTCACATTTTTCGTCAAATAATCGTCACGATATGGAAAAAGATGGAAAGTTCAGGAAGAGAGGCTTTTGAAAATATGCCTTATGAGGGAAGCGGATTCACTCCATGTACACATCAAATAGAGTGATGCTCTAATAGGAGGCTGAATATTTTAATTTTTTATTCTATCCCATATTTTTCTTTGAATTCGTTAATCCACCCATTGTGACGGCCAGACTCATCAATCTCTCTGACAAGCTGCTGAATGGTAACCCTACCGATACGGCGCGTATGTTCAGC
>JAJRZX010000038.1 GCA_024275045.1 Deltaproteobacteria bacterium | reverse complement strand
CCAATACACGGATTCGAGTCCTACCAGAGCGGCTTTATGGCCCATATAGACGGCGAGGCCATAAAAAGCGCCAACTTCAAGGTGGCCATGGACTACTCCTACGGCAGCTCATCGCGTATCTTCCCGGCCATACTGGGCAAGCTTAACTGCGAGGTTATCTCCCTTAACGCCAACCTTGACGGTACCAAGGTCACAAGAAGCGCAGAGGAGTTTGAAAAAGCCGTGGCTCAGCTCTCCACCATAGGCCGCTCACTTGACGCAAGCGTGGGCTTTCTCCTTGATTCCGGAGGAGAAAAAATCTTTATGGTAGATGATACAGGCGAGGCCATTGACGGCGAGACAGCCCTTAACCTTGTTACCCTCCTTGTGCTGAAGTGCGCCAAGAGACAGGGGCATAAAGGGGCCATATCCGTGCCAGTAACAGCGCCAAGGGCCATAGACAGCATGGCAAAGACTTATGGTTTTGAGGTTAGAAGAACCAAGACCAGCCCCCACGGACTTATGGCAGCGGCAAGCAACGCTGATAACCTCTTTGTCGGAGAACCTACCGGAGGTTTTATCTTCCCGCGCTTTCAACCTGTCTTTGACGGTATGTACGCAATTGTGAAGATACTTGAGATGCTTGCCATTGAGGGCACTACCCTGCACAGGCTGCTGCGTGAAATTCCGCCAAGCATAATACTAAAAGAAAGAGTGCCCTGCGCCTTCGAGCAAAAAGGAGCGGTTATGCGCAGGCTGGCAGAAGACTCCGGCGGTAAGGATACGCTCCTCCTTGACGGCATTAAGATTAACTTTAAGGATAACTGGGTGGCCGCATACCCCAGTCAGGACCATCCCTATTTTCACGTAATGGCAGAGGCATCTACAGACCAGCAGGCAAGGGACCTTATCACAGAGTACAGCGGCAAGATTAAGACCTGGCAGAAAAGATAAACCCTTACTTTCTTTTGGAAAAAAGAAAGTAAGACAAAGAAAACCAACGGGGGGGACTAAAACAGGTTTATTGAACTTACTTATGGCCTCCCGCATAACCTGGAAAAAAGAAAGTAAGACGCGGTAAATAAAATCTCAACCTACATCAAGACCTTTCAGGAGCACAAAGAATGGGAATAAAGATTAAAAATATTCAGGTGGGGGCCCTTGAGGTAAACTGCTACATACTCTGGGATAGCGATACCCTCGATGCCTTTATAATAGACCCCGGCGCAGATGGCCCTTCTATTAAAAAAGAAGTGGACGCACTTGGTCTTAAGGTAAAGTATATTGTCAACACCCATGGTCACTTTGACCACGTAGGCGCGGACGGCGAGTTGCGCTCATATTACTCCGTGCCTCTTGCCATTCATAAGGCCGATGTGAAACTCCTTAAAAACGCCGCAGGCCATGCCGCTATCTTTGGCATAAAGGCAGAGCCTCAGCCCTCGCCTGATATCTTTCTTACAAATAATGCCACCCTTGAGGCGGGTTCCATTACCCTTAAGGTCCTCCATACCCCGGGCCATACCCCGGGCGGCGTTTGCCTTTATGATGAGGCCAAGGCAGTACTCTTTAGTGGAGATACGCTTTTTTCAGGCTCTATCGGCCGCACCGACCTTGAGGGCGGCTCCGCAGAGGGACTTATGAACTCAATAAAAACACGTCTGCTCTGCCTTGATGATAAGGTGCGAGTCCTGCCCGGTCACGGGGCAGCCACTACCATTGGCGCGGAGAGGGAGCATAACCCCTTTCTCCTTGGCCTCACCATGTAATAAAAAGGTAAAACAGCGAATGCAGGAGCAGGCCCGTACAAGAGTGGCGGGCCTTTATTTATCCGGAGAAGAATACATGAGCCTTAGAGGAAAAAACATAACGCTCTGCCTTACAGGGGCTATCTCTGCCTACAAGGGCCTTGAGCTCGCGCGTCTCCTTGTAAAGAGCGGAGCCGTGCTGCGCCCCGCCATGACAGAGTCTGCGGAAAAGTTTGTCTCTGCCCTCAGTCTCGGCGTTCTGGCGCAGAACAAGGTCTTTACCAATGTCTTTCAGGGCGATGACGAGGGTTATGTCTCACATATAGATATAGCGCAAGGCACGGACCTTGTTATCCTGGCCCCGGCAACGGCTAATATTATAGGCAAGATAGCAGCGGGGCTTGCGGACTGCCCTGTAAGCCTTATTGTTATGGCAACTACGGCCCCTGTAATCATAGCCCCTTCCATGAATACGCTTATGTGGGAGAACGCGCAGGTGCAGGAAAACGTGGCAAAGCTCAAGGCGCGGGGTTATGTCTTTGTTGGCCCCGACTCAGGGGAGCTTGCCTGCGGCACTACGGGCATGGGACGGCTCTCTGCACCGCAGGAGATACTTGAGGCCATTGACGGGGTTTTAACTGAAAAAGACCTGCAGGGCGAACGTGTCCTTGTAACCGCGGGGCCCACGCGAGAGTACCTGGACCCGGTACGTTTTTTATCCAACGCCTCTTCAGCGATGATGGGTTACGCCATAGCCGCTGATGCCGCGAAACGGGGCGCGGAGGTAAGGCTTATAAGCGGCCCAACGTGCCTGCCCTCTCCCCGCGGCGTAGTTCGTACAGAGGTTACCTCTGCGCTGGAGATGAATAAGGCGGCGATGGAGGCATGCGCTGATGCCACGATTATAGTGGCCACGGCGGCTGTAAGCGATTTTTATCCTGCCGCCGTAAGTGAGCAGAAGATGAAAAAAGGTCTTACTCCTCCCTATCTTGAACTTCGTATGAGCCCGGATATTCTGAAAAACATGGCAGAGCAGAAAACCCCCTCTCAGATACTTATTGGTTTTGCCCTTGAGACCGAAGGTCTTGTAGAGAACGCTTGCAGGAAACTTCTGGAAAAGAACCTGGATATGATTGTGGCCAACAGTACTGCGGCTATGGAGAGTGAGACAAATGAGGTGAGTATAATTACCGCCGAGACCGGGGACAAAGGCGTGGAAAAATTGGCTGAGATTAAAAAAACTGCCCTTGCCGAAGTGATTCTCCACAGGGCTCTGCGGCTGCGTTGTTTAAAACCCTTAGCTCTTTAAGGGCCTCGGCAACAGGGCCTCGGCAATCCACCCCGCGGCGCAGATAGCCCTTCAGCCTCTTACGCGTTAAACGCGCGCTCCGTAGAGAGTGCCTTCCCGTGGGGTCAGCGTCCATGCAGAGGGCTGCCTCGTTATTATTCATCACATCCACGGCAGCGGTAAGCGAGGCCCTTAGAAACCGCTCTTTATCCTCTTGCGGCAGAGTCCACTGCGAGCAGCGGTGAATAAGGCGCAGCATCTCCTGCCAGCGTCTTATCTTGTTTAATGAGAGAAATCCCGAAAAAATAGCCTTATTCGTCGTAAAAGACAGGGGCGTGCCCGTGATAACGGAATCAAGGAGCCTGTGGTTATCTTTTTTTGAACCTCTATGAAGGGTCTTATGCAGTTCCCAGACCTCCTTGTCCACAAGGGCGTCAAAACGAAGTTCCCAGTACAGATGACGCAGCGTACGTGTGGGGAAGGAGCGTATCATCATCTCCGGTATAAATAGGTTGTGCGCAACCGTATCAGCGGCAAGGTGGGTAAGGTACCCGCATGCAAAGGACTTTTGCGCGCCATCGCGGGCTTTTCTGAAGATATTCAGCCCCACGCTCCAGTTATGACAGTGCTTGAGCTCTGCCATAAGGTTCTTGCCAAGAACAATATCAGCGCTGATACTGCCGTAAAGAAAATCATGGGGAAAGCGCATTATGAGCTCTCTCACTGTCCCGGTTAAAAGACCGGGGTTTGTGAGTATGTGCTGTGTAATCTCAAGGTGCGTGGCAGGGCCCCAGGCCCAGGCGCTAACGGGGGTGAGGATTATGAAAAAAACAGTGGATAATAATATAACAGGTAGTATCATTATCCTATAAGCTTATATCAAGATAATTGTCCTGTAAAGTGTATAACTCACATGAAAAACGTAACCCCCCGATTTGACGAGCTTATTAGAGATACAAAAGCCTGGCTTGAGTACGCCTCTGAGGCGGGTCTTGTCTTTACGTCTTTTGTCCAAGAGGAGGCCGCAGGCGAAGACTTTGGCCCTGCACCATGCAAGACCTGTCCTCTTGGCAGCGAGCGGCAGGGAGTCTCTGTCCCATGGGGCGGTACAAGGCCGCAGGTGGTCTTTGTCTCTGCAGCGCCTCTCTCGGGCTGTAAGGACGGGGGCTCTCCTTTTGTTGGAGAGGCAGGCGCACAGCTGGAGAAGATAATAAATGCAACGAAGTCCGAGGCCAGGCTCGGAGACGATGATATTGTACTCACCTATGCGCGAAAATGTTCCCTGGCCTCAGGTTCTGAGATACCCTCTGAGGTCTTGAAGAGGGCTTTTACTGCCTGCGCCCCTGTATTAAGAGAAGAAATCCTGGCCCTTAACCCCTCTGTAGTTATTGCCATGGGCGCCGAGGCCCTGAGGGCCCTTACAGGTGTAGAGGATATAAAAGCCGCAAGAGGCCGCCTCCATGATCTTGCAGGAGCCGCAGACTCGGGTTTAAAGGTACAACCCACATACGGCCTTCAGGAGCTTATGGGTAATAATAAACTTCGTAGACCTGTCTGGGACGATATTCTGCTGGCCATAAAGGCCCTTAAGCGCTGATTCTCTTTTATACTCCTCTTTTTTCTTAACAACGCACCCCTTTCTTCCCGCTTTTTCTGAATAGAGCTTTGCCTTTGCAATAGGTGCATATCCTGCTAAGCTAATACTATGCGGTTAATAATAAAGTTTTTTATTATTTCTCTTATTTTTGTCGCAGGGCTTGGTCTTGTCTCTACCCCGCACTCTTATGCTGCCTCTTCAAAGGGTGATGCCGGGCAGGGTGTGGCGAAGAAGGCGGCGGCGACAAAACCCGTGGCGCAGAAACCTTCTGTGGCCGCAAAGGTCTTTTATGTTCACGCAGAGGGTGTAATAAACCCGGTAATGGCGGAGTTCCTTACTGGCAGTATCGCAAGGGCCGTGGCCGAGAAGGCCGAGGTCATTATTATAGAGCTTGATACACCGGGAGGGCTTGACCTATCCATGCGTGAGATTATAAAGAGCGAGCTCTCAAGCACAGTGCCTGTTGTGGTCTACGTGGCGCCGGCGGGCTCACGGGCGGCCTCTGCAGGGGTCTTTATTACCCTTGCCGCCCATATAGCGGCCATGGCACCGGGTACCAATATAGGCTCTGCCCACCCCGTGGCAATGGGAGGGGGCAAGATGGATGAGACCATGCTTAAGAAGGTAGAGAACGATTCCGCCGCTTATATTAAAAGCATTGCCGCCAAGAGAGGCAGGAATGCCGGCTGGGCAGAGGAAGCCGTAAGAAAGAGCGTGAACATTACGGCGGCAGAGGCCCTGAAGTTAAAGGTCATAGACCTTGTGGCCGTAGATAGAGAGCAGCTCCTAAAGAAGATTAACGGCATGAGCGTTGTACTGCCCGCCGGGCCCCATACCCTTAGCACAGAGGGCGCTGTAATTACACTTATTGAGATGGGGCTTCGTGAGAGGGTCTTAAGGGCCATCTCAGACCCTAACGTGGCATATATTCTTATGATGATAGGCATACTGGGGCTTTACTTCGAGCTCTCCAACCCCGGTTCCATACTGCCCGGCGTTGCAGGGGCCATCTCCCTTGTTCTTGCCTTTTACGCACTTCATACCCTTCCCATAAATTACGCCGGCCTGCTCCTTGTGGGTCTGGCGGTTATATTTTTTATAGTAGAGGTAAACGTGGTAAGTTACGGACTCCTTACTCTGGCAGGTATTGTTGCCCTTGTTCTGGGCTCCATGATGCTCTTTGATTCCTCCACGCCCTTTATGACGCTCTCGCCCTGGGTCATGGCCCCGGCGATTATCTTTATGGCGGGTTTTGTAGGGGTTACCATGTATATGGCTGTGCGTATGCAGGGTAAAGGCTCAGTCTCAGGCGTAGAGGGTTTTATCGGCCTGGAGGGCAGAGTGGTTGACAGGGTGGGGCCCGGCTGCAGAGGCAGGATTTTTATAGAGGGCGAGTACTGGGATGCTGAGGGTGCGGAGGATATGAAGAAAGGAGATTTAGTGGTTGTTACTGAGATAAAGGGTTTACTGCTTATTGTTAAGCGGATTTTTAATTAAGGAGGGCAAATTATGCCTGTAAATATCTTAACCGGGGGTCTGGCCCTTGGAGCTATTATTATCTTTCTGCTCTTTAGCGCCGTAAAGATACTGCGTGAATACGACAGAGGGGTAGTCTTTTTTCTCGGCAGGTTTCAGGCCGTAAAGGGGCCCGGTCTTATTATCATCATCCCGGGGCTGCAGAAGATGGTCAAGGTGAGCCTTCGCACCATTACAATGGATGTGCCACCGCAGGAGGTCATAACAAGAGACAATGTCTCGGTACGCGTAAATGCCGTAATATATTTTCGCGTCCTGAACCCGGATAAGGCCATTATCGCCGTAGAGAACTACCTCTATGCCACGAGCCAGTTGGCCCAGACCACGCTAAGAAGCGTCTGCGGTCAGGCCGAGCTTGATGAGCTCCTTATTGAGATAGACAAGATAAACAAGCACATTCAGTCCATACTGGATATGCAGACCGATCCCTGGGGCATTAAGGTGGGCGTGGTGGAGGTAAAGGCCATTGACCTGCCTGAAGAGATGAAGCGGGCCATGGCAAAGCAGGCCGAGGCCGAGAGAGAGAAGAGGGCCAAGGTAATTCACGCATCAGGTGAGTTCAAGGCCGCAGAGAAGAT
>JAJRZX010000002.1 GCA_024275045.1 Deltaproteobacteria bacterium | reverse complement strand
GCCTCTACCATACGGCAGTACATCTCAGGAAAGACACCTGCCTGCGCGTCCAGAGCAGCGGCAAAGGAGCTGCCCCCGGCAAGCCTCTCCTTAACGTCTATAAAGGAATCCTTAAAGGCCCTGTTCTCTGTCTCCTGAACTATAATATCAAGGGACTCATGTAAAGAGGCCCCTGAGCAGAGAAGCGTTGAGAGCTGGCGCGAGGCAGAGGCCAGCTCCATGGAGGCAGAGCCGCGCGGCAGATGCGACCTCAGCCAGGCGGATAGCTCTCTTTTTTTGGCCTCAAGAGAGACCTCGTGAGGAAAAAGCCCCTCATTTTTAAGCCTCGAGGCAGCGTCTTTTACACCCGTGGCCTCAATCTGGCCCCTTACCTCTTTGCCAAGACTGTCATAGGCCCTGTAGTGAAATATCGGCATTTACCGGTAAACCTCAATCAAAGTGCGTAACCCTTACCACCTCTTCAAGGCTTGTAACCCCCTCTCGAACCTTATCAAGCCCGTCCTCACGAAGCGTCTTTACCCCTTTCTCCGCAAGGTAAGCGCGAAGAGTTGTTGCGTCGGGATTTTTTAATATAATGGCCCGAAGCCCCTTGTCAACGGCCATGAACTCGAAGATACCGGTCTGACCGTAAAAACCCGTCTTAAAACACTTCTCACATCCACGGGGCCGGTAAAGAGTATCAGGCAGAGGCCCCTTCCTAAAAAGGGCCTTCTCTTCATCCACAGGTGTATAGGGCTCTTTACATGACTCGCATAGTACCCTTACAAGGCGCTGCGAGATAACGGCTACAAGGGAGGAGGCCACGAGAAACTGCTCAATCCCCATATCCACAAGGCGTGTTACGGCCGTTGGGGCATCGTTTGTATGAAGGGTGGAGAGTACGAGATGACCTGTCATGGATGCCTGCACAGCCATCTCCGCTGTCTCCATATCTCGAATCTCGCCTACCATTATCACATCCGGGTCTTGCCTTAGTATGGAACGAAGCCCAGTTGCAAAGGTAAGGTCTATCTTTGGGGCGACTTGAATCTGCCCTATGCCCTGTATCTGATACTCCACGGGATCCTCAACCGTTATGATATTACGCTCCTTGCTGTTGATGCTGTTAATGTACGCATAAAGGCTCGTGGTCTTACCTGAACCCGTGGGGCCGGTAACAAGGATTATCCCGTTGGTAATGCCGAGAACCCGCTCCACCTCGGCCACCCTTTCCGGCTCCAGACCCAGCCCAGTAAGGGTAACAAGACCGAACTTTCTGTCAAGGAGCCTCATAACCACGCGCTCACCAAAAGAAGTGGGTACAATGGATACGCGCACGTCTATGTCCTTACCTGCCACAAGGAGCCTTATCCTGCCGTCCTGGGGAAGACGCTTCTCGGCGATGTTAAGCCCCGCCATTATCTTCACCCTTGAGACAAGGGCCTCCTGAATAACACGCGGAGGGCTGAGCACGGGGTACAGAATACCGTCTATCCTGAAGCGAACGTCTATCTTTTTCTCAAAGGGCTCGATATGAATATCGCTTGCACGGTCTTTTACGGCCTGACCAAGCACGGAGTTAAGGAGCTTTATTATGGGGGCCTCATCATTAAGGTCAAGCAGGTCACGCGGGCCCTGCCACTGGCTGGCTATCTCGTCAAGGCTCTCGGTATGCAGCTCCTCCATTACCTCGTTGGCAGAGCCGGAGAGGCGCTCGTAAAAACGATTGGCAATACCAAGTATCTCCTCCGCAGGAACAAAAACAGGCGTAAGGGGCAGGGAAAAAAGCCTGGAGATATCATCAAGGGCAAAGAGAGCCACAGGCCCGGCAAAGGCAACAAAGAGGCGCTCGTCTTCTTTTTTAAGAGGAAGGACGTGGTTGGTCTTAACAAAACTTATGGGGAGCTGCTCAAGAAAAAAAGGGTCTACGTCATCATCTTCAAGGCTCTCCCTGTAGGCGATACCGTACTTTTGCGCCAAAGACCGCAGGTCCCCGCATGGATCGCCGCCTCTGGCGGGTCTCTCTTTACCTTCAAGGTCTCTTGCCATACCTAACACTCTCTCACCTTCAGCAGACTACTCATCAATGTGCGAAGCGCCCTCTTCCTTGTTATCTTCCTTATCATCAAGTGCGGGAGCTTTGCTCGCATCACTGAACTCTTTGTCCTTCTTAATTTTAAGCTCGTTAAGGTCATCAAAGTTCCGCACAATCGTAGGGGTGAGATACACAAGGAGGTTGGTCTTTTCCTTTCTCTCTGTTGTGGATTTAAAGAGCCACCCGAGAAGCGGAATCTTACTCAGTACCGGAACCCTTGTATTGTTTTTTACAATCTTGTCCTGAATCAGCCCGCCTATGACAATGGTCTGCCTGTCCTTAACCACAACAGTGGTCCTGGCGGAACGTTTTGAGGTAATAATATCCGAGGCGCCTATGCCAGCGGTCTGAGTCGTTGGAGTAACAGAAGAAATCTCCTGATAGATATCGAGCTTTATATAATCCCCTTTGCTTATCTGCGGTTTTATTTTAAGGGTAACACCAACGTCTTTTCTCTCAATGGACTGCAGCACGGGCTGATTGGTAGTTGAGGAGCTTCTCTCAAGAGAGCTTAAAAAAGGCACGTTATCACCAACTACTATCTCGGCCTCCTGATTATTCGATGTCAGTATCTGAGGGGTGCTCAGCACGTTTACAACATCTTTAAAATCCGAGAGGTTAAATAAGACTGAAAAGCCGGGAACACCGAAAGTGAGACTGGAACCATCGGGCTGTATCGCCGTAAAATCAAAGAAGTTGGCCACACCGCCGAGACTAAAACCAGAGAGACCGTTGACGATGTTGCTCATGGTGCTTGAATCCACTGTGCCGAACCCGCCTATGGTTACGGGCGCGCCGTTCTGCTCGGCGGCTATACGCCACTTGGTCCCAAGGTCTCTGGCCCTGTCAACAGATACCTCCACTATCATGGCCTCTACATAGACCTGCAGAGGACGCCTGTCAAGCTGTTTGATTACATTTACAAGACTGCTGTAATCATCGGGTTGGGCCATTATAATCAGAGAGTTCGTATCAACCTCCGGGGTTATAATAATGGAATCCCTGAAGCGGGACTGGGCCCGCAAAGGCGCCTTACCGGACTTGCCGCCTATCTTTGAGGCGCTGCCCGGAGCGGCGCTAATGACCTTCTCAAGGGTCTTGGCAAGTTCCTCGGCATCGGCGTTCTCAAGGTAATATACGTTTATCCTCGACCTTACCTCTGAGGGCTGCACGTCAAGAAGGGTTATCAGGTCTCTCAGCCTCTGCCTCTGCGCGTCGTTGCCGATAATGATTACCGCATTAAGACGCTTTACGGCAATGGCGGTTTTTTTGGAGGCCTGAGAGCCCACAAGCTGCGGCTGCCCGGATACCATCGCGCCTGGGCCGCCGCTTGAATCGTACTGCTTGAGCATATCCACCATATCCTCGGCCATGGCGTACTTCAGCATCACCAGCTCAGATGGACTGGTTATGCCTTTTACATCAAGGTACCCCACAACCTTGAGAATCTTATCAATATTCCTCGCGGTATCCAGAACAAGAATCGAGTTGGAGCTTCCAAAAGCCGCCAGATATCCCTGACGCGAGATAATAGGTGTGAGTACAGGGAGAAGTTCACCGGGAGAGAGGTGATCAAGGGGTATGAGTCTTGCCATGTACAACTCATTGATTCTGGCGGGACTGTGCTTACCCCGTGAGACCTTAAGAGGGTCCTGCTTTACCAGAGAAAGAGGAGAGACCCTGTAGGCGCTGCCCGTATTAACAACAGTAAACCCCTTAAGCTCCAGGACTGAGACAAAGAGATCAAATGCCTCGTTACGGGTGAGGCCCTTGGGGGCTATTATGGTTATCTTTCCCTTTAGCCTGTTATCATAAATAAAGTTCCTCCCAGTAGTCTCACTTATAAACCTCACCACAGTGGTTATATCAACATCATGAAAGTTCATGGCAATCTTGCCTGAACCTCCCCCCGCGGCTTTGCCCGGAGACGGGAAGAAAACACCCAGAGATAATAACAGCAGACAGCTTATAAGGAATCTCTTTAGAATATTCATCTAAGACCTCTTTATCTTATCTCGTATTTGTATGTCCGCGCATGGCCGCGCCTGATAAAATCAACCTTTACATTTGTCTCGCCCTTTAGCCCCTTCATGAGGCTCATGGCTTTTTCAGGCGCGTCTATTGTATAATCATTTACCCTTAGAATTATATCACCACCCTTCAGCCCAAGTCCGAAAAAAACTCCTGAAGGCCGAACCTGACTCAGCATAAACCCCTTTACAACACCACCTTCCCTGTATGGATAAAACCTTGCGTCTGAGATAATACGGTTAGAATCCTTAAGCGCCTCATCAAGGGCCCTCTTGTCTATGAGCCACTTGCCTTTGCCCAGGGCCTTGGCTATGGGCTTGGTAGTATTACCTGTAAAAGGGTCCATCCCATTGGAGCCAAAGGCGCCAAGACGTGACCCAGGGGTACGCCCGGCAAAACCAAACCCCCTGCCTCTGTCTGTTAAAGAACCACCCGGGGTCTGAACAGGCTCTTTCCCGCTATCACCCAGATCCATGACAAACGTAAGGCGTCTACCGCCGCTCTGTACAACAGCGCGGTATTTACTCACGCTTACAAGGCGGCCTATACCGAATACAGACTCGCCGCGCCTCACGACCTCTTCCTTGCCCCCGGACTTGTTCTTAAATATAGCCGTAAAATCCCTGTCATCTTTACCCGAGCCTGTAACAGTGCCAAGAAGAATAACGTCTGAGTCCGCGGCCGCCGTAGAAGCAGCGCCGCCGGACCTACTGGAAGCCCTTTTATGAATAGGGCTGAGCGAGGTGCGAACGCCAAGCACCCCGCTGCTGCCGATTATCATATTATCGGAAAAAGCCCTTCTTGCCGTGCCCGGTGTCTTAGTCCCGGCAAGGCCGCGTAAACCTCCGCCGCCCCTCTCTGCCGTTGACCCTGTTGATGCGTACTCACGCACAAGAAGAGCAACTACAAGGATAGAGACGAGCACGAGGAGCAGGTTAATATATCGAGGTATATTAATACCACTTGTTACGTCTGCTATGGATATTGATTTCATGCTCATATATATAACCCCACAGCCGCACAAGGCGGCCTGAGACGGGTTCCCTTTCAAGACATCATCTTCAGGGCCTAAGAAGCGGCCCGTCTTATAAGCAGTACCTTCAAAGAACAGTCCAGCGATTTATTGTCCTCAAAACCCGTCTTAAGGTCCAGGTCTTTTACAAGAAGCAGCCCCGGATAACGCTCTATCTCGTACATGAGATTTACAAACTGATTAAGGGTAATATCCTTAATGGAGACCTCTACGCTCCCTATCTTGTAACCACCGGATATACTCTCCTCAGCACCTTTAAAGGAGCTGAGCTTATCCTTTAAACCAAGCTCCCTGCCTATCTCTTCCATAGCCGTAACCGGAGAAGCGGCGCCGCCATTTACGAGCAGCCGCTTTTTAAGAGGAGCGGTCTCAGCGAGACCTCCCGTGTATTTTTGCATCATCTCCGTAAACCTCTCAAACTCACGCTCCCGTACCGAGAGCCGAGCCTTTACGCCTGAGAGATAACTGCAGGTACCGGCGACAAAGACAAGAAGAAGCACAAGCACAAGTACGTACTTGCCAATCAGTACCTGTCTCTCTGAAAGTCCTTTTAAGAGCTCACGTGACGCCATAAGGGCCCAACCTATCCTTTACTCACAATTTTACACATCTCTTACGAGACCACTTTACCGTTTATATCAAGGGCAATGGAAAACGTAACGCCCCCGCTGATACTTGTCTTTACATCCGTAAGAGCGGGAGTCTTAAAGACCTTCAGCTTAACAAGCTCGGCCTTAAAGAGCTCTGCCTTCTCAAAAGACCGGGCCTTGCCCTTTGCCGTCACCCTCTTGCCGCTCATGGAGATATTATATAAAGTGACTCCTGCCGCGCCTCCGGCCCTGGCGAGCTGCCTGAGATTGCCAAGTACATCCAGACCGCGGCCCATGAGCCCAATGTCTCCGGCCTGCTCTTTAAGCTTTATCTCAAGCTGATAGAGAGGTTCCTGAACCGTCTTCTCCGCAGGAAAGGCCCTGCGGTAGGATGAGAGAATCTCACTCTTCATCTGCCTGGCCTCACTGCTTAAGCGGCGGGACTGTAAAGAGATAAACCCGCCCCATAACACGGCCACAAGCAATGCCAGCAGCGCGGTAACCTTAAAACCCTTTCTTGCCCTCTCAAAAGCAACCGTATCTGCAAACTCCCCTTTTCTGAAGTTTACGCCGCCCCTCTGCCCCTCCTCTGCCTCCATGGCAAGGGCCGAGACCCCGGTAAACCTCTCGTCCCACTCACTTACGCCCCTCACCTCCGCCCCAGCGGGCACAAGTCCCTCCGCCGCGGTACCGCAGCAGTAAAAGGTCTTTACTTCCAGCCCGCAGGACTCAACCTCGGCAAGGGCCAGCTGTACATCAACAGGGCCTGCAACTTTTTTGTACAGCACAACCTCCGTACCATCGGAGATAACTATGGATTCATTATCAAGAAAGGCCGCAGGGACCTTGCCTGTATTCACCTTCTGAAGGAGCCTGTCTTTACATAATAAGGCGCAGCCCACACGGTAAGGCTCAAGCCCCGCATCCCTTAGCGCCGCAAGGTATTGGCGCAGCACTGATTTTTCAAGGGCAAGGGCCATGGTGCGCCCCCCTGAGAGGGGAGCGGCCTCAAAGATAAATTCCCCCGTGCCTTTAACAAGCCTGTCCTCAAGCTCAAAGGGCAGAATTTCCTCTACCTTCTGCCTGTCGGTGATTGGAAGCTCCACTACCCTCATACTAAGAGTATCTGCCGGAATACCGAGAACAACCCTTGAAAAAGACCTCCACCCCGCACCTTCCATCTCAGCGGTAAGCGCAGAAAGGGCCGCCTTAAAGTCATCGTCCTTAAGAGGGACCTCAAAACAGACCCTGCCATCGCCGCTGCCCGGAGTAAGGCAGCACCCTCTCAGGACATCTATTCCAATATCAATTATTAGTAAGGGTTTTGACATTACCTCTGCCTGTAATAATATGTGGCTGAATCACCTTTATTGTTCTCAAAGACAGCCTCCACCGCGCTACGCGATTTACCCACACGTGCCGTAATAAAGGCCCTGAAAATATCACTCTTTACGACTATACTGTTCTGGAGATTAAAACCAAGCTGCTCAAAACCCGATACCTTCCTGATATCAGCGGTATTCTCAAAAGGCGTACCTGCTCTGTATGATATCACATCGCCGGCCATTTCATCGGTGATATCAGCCGAGAGGGTCTTAATCACCTCAGGCGATGCGGTATTAATATTGACCTTGCCGTTTGTACTAACGGTAACAAAATCCTTAAGCGCGTTTACCTCGTGCTGCCCGTACCCCTTTACAAGATATAACTCCTCAACGCTGGAAAGAGGTCCGCCCTTTGAGGCATAGGGAGAGTCGAGGCTCATATAATAATCACTGTTCTCACCGCCGTCCTTACGTGGGGAATCATCGGCGTCTATCCAATCGGCAAGGGTCCCGGCAAGAGAGGGGGGCAGATCCAGCTCATCCAGCAACCGTATATACATATCATAATAGTCTTGATTTATCTCTCCATTTTTAAAGACAATGGCGTTAAGAGATACCCTTCCGGACTCATCGGTAAGCCTTACGTCAAGGGCTCCTCTATCGTTCCTGAAACTCCTTAAACCACCCTCCTTCTCAAGGTACGTATAACCCGCCTCATTAATCTCACGGGAAAAAGCAACGGCAACAGGCAGCCCGTCCGCTGCCATGATACCTGCGTTCTTGTAATCAATATACCCGGCTGTAGCCGTGGTATCCATGTGCACGGAAAAAACTATCTCGCCAAGTACGCTGACGATTATAGCCGTAACAAGGAGAGTTATAATAAGGGCGAAACCCTGCTCACCGCGCTGCCTGTGCACTAATCCATTCATCTTCACTTCACCATGGTAAGTACGGTTGTGCTCAATGTCTCTACTCCGCCAAGTGCCTTTATATCAACCAGAAGGCTAACGGCCTGAGGCGGTCCCTTACGGTCCGTACCGTCCCATGAGTCCACCCACTTGGCGCCATCGTAAAACAGTGCCCTCACCCCCTCTATATCCTCAAGGACCTCGGCCTTCATGCCATGCTTGCCTGTATAAGGGTTCCAGCTCTCTCTGTAAAGAGTAATCATACCATCCTCGGAGCTCTCTGCGCTGTAGCTTACGGCCATGAGGTCGCCTGAGCGGTCTTGCCCCGACGGGTAGGTAAAAAAAGTCATGGATAGGCTTGCAAGGGGGGGGGTAGTGGAAGTACCGCCGCTGCCCTGCCATAGAGTAACGGGGTTATCGGGACTGAAAAACGAGGCCCGCGCCTCTCGTTGGAAGGATGCGGAAAAACGGCGAAAGGAGCGCAGGCGGTCCATATTGGCCTGCATGCTCTCTCTTGAGTCAAGCACGTTAAATAAAGTAGCGTAAATAGCGGTAACAACTACGGCAAGGATGGCAACGGCGATGAGCAGCTCTACAAGGGTAAAGCCGCGGCGACAAAGAAGGCGTCTACAAGAGTTTTTTTTTATCTCCTTGTTATCCACGCAGTTTCTCACAAGATGCATATCTACTGACCTGAGACCATGGTCTCCAGCGTGAGACTCAGGCCGCCAACGCGGCTCACGGTAAGAGACTCATTGCTAATCCCGCTGTAATCAGACTTCTCTGAGTTAAAACTCCAGGAATAACCCTCATAACCCGTACCAAAATCACCCTCCTTCTCCGGCGCATCTCCTGAGAGCCTTATATGCGCCAACTTATCAGCTGCAAGCATGACAGAGATGGTCTTCGTCATATTACTGTCAATTACTGTAAGATGATAACTAATGCTTGTGAGCACGGTTACGATGACGCCTCCGAGAATGGCCAGCGCCACCATTATCTCAAGAAGGGTAAAACCTCCCTCTGCCGAGAGAGCCGGGAAAGGAGCCGCACTTGGCCCAATACGCATTTTAAACATAACCTTGTATTATTTTTACCTTGCCGGTATAGGGGTTGTAACTTAAGGTAAGCCTTGTCTCACCCTGCTGAAGATGAAGACTGAAAGGGTCGGCGCCTGCCGAAGGGTTGAAGATAACAGCTGCCGAACCTGATGAGACAGTACCGAGACCGTCTATGAGAACATCCTCAATCTCTGTGGCGCGATGAAGGCTGAAACCCCCTACCTCGTGGTCTTCAGGGACAGAAAACTCCTCACCGTCCCGTGAGACCTCCACCTGCACACTCTCCGTCTCCACATAAAACCACAACCTGTAGTAAAGCCCCTCAGTGGTGGCGGAATCGTCAAGGCGGCGGATAAGCCCTGCCATACGCCTCGCGTCTGAGTTAAAGCCGTACCCCTCAAGGGCATTAATGCCGGGAAAGGCGATAAGAAGAACCGTAGAGAGGATAGCGATAACAACAAGGAGCTCTATCAGTGTAAAACCCGCCTGCCCCCGCCTGCCCCTTGCCACTCTCTTAGTTGATGTTCCAGCTCTCCACATCCCCGTCATAACCCTCGCCCCCTCTTGCTCCGTCCCTTCCAAGGGAAAGGATATCATAATCGCCGTTCAGACCCGGCGAGGCGTAGATGTATGGATTACCCCAGGGATCCTTGGGTATTCTCTTATTATCAAGATACCCTCCCTCGCGCCAGTTTCGTGGGATTATACCAACTGAAGGTTTTACAACAAGGGCTTGAAGCCCCTGCTCCGTAGTAGGATAACGGCCATTATCTATCTTGTAGAGCTTTATGGCAGTATCAAAGTTCTTAATCTGCACACGGGCCTCTGTTACCTTGGCCTCATCAGTGCGCCCTATAACCCTCGGGGCTATAATGGCGGCAAGGATGCCCAGTATGACTATAACCACCATGAGCTCTATAAGGGTAAAACCCTCTGTGCCGCCAAGACTCCTGCGCATTAAAGCGGACTCTGCTCGTACCTGTTTTTTCATCTATATATACCCTACCCTTCAGGATGCACAGATTAGATGTTTTATAGTATCACCCTTCTTAGAGGATAATACCTCCGGCAACGGTAAAGCCGTCATGCTCGAGGACAAAACGCCCTGTCTCCTGAATCTTATCAAAGGAGTCTACAACTACTTTTTTATCAAGTTTTATCTCCACCTCGGCAACCTCAGAGGGTTTGATAACAGATGCGTCTCTCTCCACAACCTCAATGGAAGCAGGGTCAAACCTCTGGAATATCTTATCAATGGTGCACTTAACGTCCTGAGTGGCGCACTTGAATGTAAGTGGAACTCCACGCGTGTAGTCCTTATCCACCATCCAGAAGATATTGGCCTTCACGGTATCGGTTATCTTTGAATCCACCCTGTCAACGACTATCTGTCCGCGCGTCAGAGGCTGCCCATCCAAGGTAATGCCTATGGCGTCACCGGCAGGGGCCTCTTTAATATCCTCTTCAAGGTATTTTTTTATCTCTTTGATGTGGGCCTTTGTATTATCCGGCAGTATGAATACCTCTTCGCCTACGCGCAGTATCCCTGCCTCTACCCTGCCAACGGCAACAGACTGGCCATCAATATCATATACGTCCTGCACGGGAAACCTCATGCCGCGCTCAAGGACCTTCGCGGACTCAAAGCTGTCAAGGGCCTCAAGAACGGTTGGCCCGTCATACCACTTCATGTTCTCTGACCTTGTCGCCACGTTATCACCCTCCATGGCGGATAGGGGTATGACAAAGGAAGGTGTTATGCCAAGCCCTGACAAGACCTCCACTATCTTTGCTTTTACCGTCTTAAAGGTCTCCTCAGAGTACCCCGTAAGGTCCATCTTGTTAAGTAGCACGGCTACCTGCCTGATGCCGAGAAGCCCAAGCACATGGCAGTGGCGAAGAGTCTGCTCCTCAACGCCGCGCTCGGCGTCTACAAGCATAAGGGCAGCCTCGGCCTGAGAGGTACCGCTAATCATGTTTTTGAGAAACTCCCTGTGCCCGGGGGCGTCGATGATAACGTATCTTCTTCTATCCGTATTAAAAAAAGTATGGGCAATGTCTATGGTAATGCCCTGGTCGCGCTCTTCCTTCAGGCAATCCATAACATGGGCGAACTCTATCTTGCCATCTTCATTACCCTCGGCGGCGGAGCTCTCCTTTATCTCCTCTATCTTAGACGGAGAGAGGCAGCCCGTATCATAAAAAAGCCTGCCTATGAGGGTACTCTTGCCGTGGTCAACATGGCCAACAATCACTAAATGAAGTTCTCTCTCTTCCATATGACTTCTCCTGATTTGTTTGTATTACATATACCCTAATGAGCGGAGTTTCTGCATGGTATAGGCGTCTTCTTTGTCCTGCGCCCTGCCTGCCCTCTCCGATGTCGTCGCGTTGGCTATCTCATCTATTATCTCATCTACGTTACTGGCGGTTGAGGGCACAGGGCCGCAGCACGGCTCGCAGCCGATGGAGCGGAAGCGCTTGCCCTCTTTGCTGAAGTAGAGCTCTGATATCGGCAGGTTCTCTCTCTTTACGTACTTCCAGATATCAAGCTCCGTCATATGGAGTATGGGGTGAACGCGTACGTGATCCTCGCCCTCGGACTCTGATTTATACTGGTCCCAGAGCTCCGCGGGCTGGTCCTCGTAATTCCAGCGGAAGTTCTCATCGCGTGGAGAAAAGACCCTCTCCTTTGCGCGAATACCGTGCTCGTCACGCCTTATGCCGAGAAGCAGGGCCTTGAAACCGTACTTCGCGATGGTCTGCTTCAGGGCGTTGGTCTTGAGCTCGTTGCAGCAATCAAGCTTGCTGCCTTTACCCGGCCCCATGCCGCCGTCAATGGCCTCTTTGTTGCGCCCCACGATCAGGTTAAGGCCGTACTCCTTGGCGTAGTGGTCACGGAACTCGTACATCTGCGGAAATTTGTACCCAGTGTCAATATGTATCACAGGGAAAGGAATCTTACCGAAAAAAGCCTTCTGGCATAACCACAAGAGAGTGGTCGAGTCTTTACCCACAGACCACAGCAGGGCTATGTCCTTGTACTTTGCATAAGCCTCACGGATGATAAAGATACTTTTATTCTCAAGCATTGTGAGCTGGTCCATAACTTCTCCTTGGTATTTAAAGAATTAAGATGAAAAATAATCAAGTATGATGGCGGAAAGTGACTCTATATGAAGGCGTTTTTCCGGAGCCGCCGAATCAGGCAGGATGGAATGCGCGTCATGACGAGTGTGCATGCCCGTAAACCTGCCGTTGCCAAAGACCTCGGTCTTCTTAAAGGCGCTCTTTAGGTCAAAGCCGTCATTGGCAAGGCAGACCATATCAGGGCCCCTATTTGCGGCCTCCCCGCTGTAGAGCTCGTCATTATCATATATGCGCTTTATGACATTCTCGCCCTCATATGTAAGGGCGGCAAGGACACGCTTAACCTGGTCCGTAACACCACGCACCTCATCTGCGCCAACGGCCCCCTCGGGGTACCTGCCCTCATGGTTAAGGTATATCCTCGCGGGCTCCATGGCAAATGCCTTTGTAGGGGCCTTTATCTGTTCAAAATATTCTTTTGTCTCATCAAGGTGCAGCAGGCCCTCTTTCTGAAAAAGGGTGTTGATATAGACCTCTTTTTTAAGCTCCGTAAAGCCGTGATCAGACATTGTCATAAAAAACCCCTCGCCCCCTGTAAGGTCATGAAAACGGGCAAAGAGTCTGCCTATAATCCCATCGAGTTTCCGGTAAAAATCAATAAACCGTCCATGGTACTTATGGGACTCATCAAAGGCCGCGTCAAAGAAGAAGTGATGCAGGCGGTCCGTCTCTGTAATAACGGCGATAAAGAGGTCCCAGGGCTGGGACTTCATGTAATGATCAAATGCCTGAACACGCCTGTCAAGGACAAAGTCCACCTCCTCGAAAAAGGCGTCAGGGTCGGTAACGGCCTTTGTGGAGTCCACATCAGAGCGGTAGCCAATGGATTTAAGGTAATCATAAGCAGTAGCCGGGTAAGTGCCCTTCTCAAGGTCTATGCAGACAAAACCCGCCGTAAGTATGCCGTTCATGGGAGCCGCCGGGTAAGTCTCCGGTATGTTCATTATAATAGAGCGCAGGGGCTCGGTAAACCTGCTGCCGTATCTATCAAGCAATGTGGACTTCTTATCACCTGCCGTGCCTCCGATGATATCCCAGATAGAGGGCGCGGCCATATGAGTGTATGAGGGGAAATACATGGAATAGGCATTGGGTTTAAGGTCCATAAAACCGTATATGCCGTGTTCACCGGGATTAGTGCCTGTAAGGAATGAGGCCCACGAGGTTGAGGATACATCAGGAATGGATGCGTCCATCTCATGAAGGCTGAACCCGCCTGATAAGATTTCTTTTACTTGGGGCATAAGGCCCATATCCATAAACCTGGCCACAAGGCCGCGGGATACACCGTCAAGACCTACGGCAAGGCATCTTTTCTTTCTCATCTGCGACAAAGGTTCCCCCTCTTTTAAATATTTTGTAAAGTAAAGTCGTCCGGCGGAGCGGACATGGAATTATGAGCTTAAGATTCACGTGATGGGATTAGGTATTGTGATAAAGGCCGCCTGCCACCCCTCCCATCCTTACAGAGACAAATGGCCGGGAGCAGTGAGCAACCCCCTGCCCTCGCCATATGGCATTAACGGAGCAGAAGGCAAGGTGAGTATTGCCGCACGTTTTTTCCTCATGAGCCGTGACCTCTGTTTATGAGGTACAACTCAATTTTGTATTATATCATCTTCGCTGTGCATTTCAAAGTATAAAAAGACTCTTTCTTCACTAATAAGCCTTGCCCTGACTGATTTCAAAAAAAACGATAAAGACGTTAATACGCCCTCGTATTGAGCACATATTAATGCTTTCGTAAGTATTCCACAATACATTATCGGATGTCAAGAGCAGTACCTTAAGGGAAACTTTTAGGGTCAAAGCCAAAATGAGGTGTTTTTAAGTCTGTGGCAAGGCTTTTATCTCAGGTCATGCTTATATCTGCAAGGACATGTAAAAAAATAAAAACCTCTGCGAGTTTATAATCCTCGCAGAGGTTTTTATTCAATGACCTGATGAAGTGATAGGTCTGTTAATGAACATACCCACGGAGGGCGCATAGACGGACTTCAAGCAGTTAAGTATCAAATCAGAGGCAATCCCTAACTGTAACCGCCATTGAAAGCTTCTGCATTTTCACACCAATAAACCTACAAAAAGTTCCGTATGGGCCGAGGCAGACCGGCCCTGGACAGACAACCTATGGAGTAACCGTATAGCTGAGTTGGTCTTCATCATAACTTATGCCAATTACTTCGACTCTGCCCAGGATATCATACCTTCCCGCGGCAAAAGTAGCCGGCACTACCCTTGTAAAATACCCTGTCGCCAGAGCCGCGGGGCCAAGGGAGAATATCTTCGCGCCAATCGGCGTAGAGCTGCCGTCAGGCAATACGGCGACTACGAAGACATTAACTGTATATCTTGTAAGAGCGTTATTGCTGATGCTGATGGAAAATGATGCGCTTCCTCCAAGGGGTATTGTCTGAGGACCATTGGGAGCCACGTCTATGCTTACCACCGGGGACGGCATGAGTAATGCGTTATTAATATTAAGACGACCTCCCGTGGCCACGGGCAGTCCCAGCGGGTCCACACCGTCGAGTATCCTCAACTTCGCCTCGTTTACCGTTAGAATAGGATCTTTGGCCATAAGAAGAGCGGTAGCCCCCGTCACATGAGGTGCGGCCATTGACGTTCCGTCCATGAAGGTATATGTGTTAAGCGGCGTAGTGGAAAAAATATTTACTCCCGGAGCGGCAAGATCAACAGAGTTGATGCCGAAGTTTGAGTCAACGGCCAGTCTGTCTTTATAATCCGTTGAGGCCACGGATATGATATTGGGAAGGTCGTAAGCGGCGGGATAGTGAGGATTAGTGTCCGAATCCAGGCCAAAATTGCCGGCAGCGGCCACAAAGAGGGTCCTTGATGCCTGAATGGCATCTTTTTCCGCCTGAGAAAAGGGGCCGCCTCCGTAAGAGTTGTTGGAAACCTTTACACCCATGTCCGCCGCGTAATTGATAGCGCTTATTATGTTAGCGCTTGAGGCGCGACAGTAAAACCCCCCCAAAACTTTAAGGGGCATTATCTGAACATGCCAGTTAACTCCTGTAATACCGATGTTATTATTGCCTACGGCCCCTAATATGCCCGCCGTATGCGTACCGTGACCATTGCAGATAAGGTTACGATCAGATGGGTCATTGAGATCATGGACAAAATCCCAACCATGCACGTCGTCTATATAACCATTGCCGTCGTCATCTATGCCGTTTCCGGCTATCTCACGAGGGTTGGTATATACATTGGCGGCAATATCCTCGTGTGCCATATCCAGACCCGTGTCTATAACAGCCACTACCATGTGCGAGGTCCCCTGAGCGGAGTTCCAGGCCTCAGGTGCGTCTATATCGGCATCATAGGTTCCACCTGTCTGCCCCGTGTTGTTAAGGTTCCAGAGAGAGGTATAGAATGTATCATTAGGTACTGTGTCAGGGGACCTCAAGGCGTTAAGCTCGGCATATTTAACTCCCTTAAACCCCTTCAGTAAATTTACAGCACGCTCTGCCGTACCAGTGGGAACCTTTACATGAAGGGCATGTATGCGTTCAAAGCGCTTGATCAGCTTACCGTTCACCATTGAAATGGCACGGTCTACGGCGACCTGATTTACGCCATCGTTAAAACGCACGATCAACTCCCCCGGCACGTAATCCAGTGGCTCCTGAGCAGGGCCGGCAAAAGCGACTTGACTGACTGCCATTATTAAAAAAATTATTAAAAAAGCGCAACTTTTCAGCAAGATTTTCCGTATCCCTATATTAAGGCATTACTTTAAATGAATCACTATAGAGTGTTTACAAGCCATGGAGACTTGTATGATAAAATAAATGCCTCGAGGACAGTCTCAAGAACTGCCCCCGAAGCACATATAACCTAAGGAGTGATTGTATAAGCGGCTATGTCCTCATCGTAGCTTATACCCGTAACCTCGGCCCTGCCGGCTATCTTATATGCGCCTGTTGGAACACCTGCCGGTACGGTCTTTGTGAAGTTGGCGCTAAATAGCGTAGTGGGGGCCGCGTCAAAGGTCCTTGAATCCAGGACCACCTCGTGGCCATCGGGGAATACGGCAACTACGCTGGCATTAACGAGCTGAACCGCGGCGCTGGTGTTATTAATCTCCACGGAATATGAGATGCTTCCTCCAAGGGGCGCTGTCGTGGGGCCTATCGGCGTAACGGCCATACTTACCACGGGTGCGGGAAGGAGGAAGGTATTGTTGATGTTAAGGCGGCCTCCGGTGCCAACCGGCAAGAAGAGGGGATCAACACCGGCAAGAAGCCTCCACTTCACCTCGTTTACGGTAAGCGTTGGGTCCATGGCCATAAGAAGGGTTGCCGCACCGGTTACATGAGGCGTAGCCATGGAGGTTCCGCTAAAAAAGCTGTACGTATTTCCGGGTGTTGTGGAGAGGGTGTTAACGCCCGGGGCCGCCAGGTCTACGGTGACAACACCAAAGTTAGAGAAACTGGCCATGAGGTCATCATGATCCGTAGCTGCAACGGATATAATATTTGGAAGATCATAAGCCGATGGATACTGTGGAGTAATATCAGTGTTCATTCCGTCATTACCGGCGGCGGCTACAAAAACACTGTTTGACGCCTCTATGGCATCTCTCTCGGCCTGCGTGTAAGAGGTGCTGCCGTATGAGTTGTTTGATACCCTTACACCCATGTCCGCGGCGTAATTAATGGCGCTGATAATATCCGTGGAAGAGGCTGAGCAGAATACTTTAAAGAAGACCTTAAAGACCTTAAGGGGCATTATCTGCACATTCCAGTTAACACCGGTTACGCCTATGCCGTTATTGCCAACGGCGCCTATGGTTCCCGCCGTATGTGTGCCGTGTCCGCCGCAGAGGGTCTCTGTATCAGAGGCATCGTTATCATTGCGGGCAAAGTCCCAGCCATGCACATCATCAACATAACCGTTGCCGTCGTCATCTATGCCGTTTCCGGCTATCTCACCGGGGTTTGTATATACGTTGGCTGCGATATCAGGGTGAGCCATATCCAGACCCGTGTCTATATCGGCGACCACCATCGCAGAGCTGCCCGTGAACATATTCCACGCCTCGGCAGCATCTATATCGGCATCAAAGGTCCCGCCTGTCTGACCTGTGTTATTCAGACCCCAGAGGCTTGTAAAATTCGGGTCATTGGGGGTGGCGTTAAGGTATCTCAAGGCATTCAGCTCGGCATATTTAACGCCTCTCAGCCCCTTTAATACACGTACCGCCTGTTTGGCCGTCCCGGCAGGAACCCGTACATGAAGGGCATGAATATTGGGAAAACGCTTTACCAACTTGCCGCGAACCCGCGCAAGGGCGCTGTTTACAGCGGCCTGCTTAACACCATCGTTAAAAGAGACAATTAACTCGCCCGGCACATAAGCGGGACGCTGCGGACCCGCGGCGGCTACCGTGCTTACCGCCATTATCAGTGAAATAATAAATATTCCGTACCCTTTTATCGACACTTGAACCTCCTCGTCTTGATGTTAAAAAAGTTTACTGCAATGTTTACTGTATATTAAAAGCGATGTCCGATGAAACTCTATGTAAAACACCACCTTGCATTGATTAAAAGCTATTGGCTGAAAATAATATAATAATATCCGGACCCGCCATCCCCCGCCGCGCACTTGAAGCCGCGTCTTAAACTACTCGGGTTAACCGCGTACAGACCTTCGCCCGGAAGTCACAGAGGCACAGTATACGAACAAACCCTATTTTAAGCCATATCCAGGGAACTATTTGCGGATATAAGCAACATAGGGTCATGTCTTACTGTAACAAGTGTAACACAGATGCAGGCTATAATATACAAAAAAACATGACATATGCTATATTAATTATGCTTACCGCTCATAGAGGCTTATAAGTACCCTCTATGTAAAGAGTATGGGTGAAAACCAGCAAAAGCCCCAATATGATACACAGCCCTTAAGCCCATAATATAAAAAAATGACAAAAAGGAGCCATCTAAGCCCATTTTTCAGGGCACACTCAGAGAGGCCCGGGGTCTATATATTTAAGTTCCGCTGCCTTTACAAGCCCCATATAAAACCATAGGAACCGATCCACGAGAAGAGGGTTAAACTGTACCATTATAAGGTAGGATATAAATCCGGTAAAGAGCCCGGTGCTTATCCAGCGCTCCGGCCCCCTGGGGACGATCAGCAGCAGGTGAAATAAACACTTGAACGTATAGACGTAAAGGGCGGTATAGGCTATGAGCCCCATCATCCCGCCGGCATCGGCGGCCTGAATAAAACCGTTATGGGCCGCCCATTTATTAAAATGCGCGGTATAGCGCGTGGAATTCCGTACGCCTATCCCGATCCAGGGGTGCTGGTATATGAATCCATACATGCCCTCTTTGGCAAGAATTACCCTCATACGGTACTCCTGCCATGTTATCTCCGCGATTAAACTATTCCATAACTTCTCTACAAGCCCAAAGGCCTCCAAGAAAGCGACCATCAGAAACGAGAGAGCAATGCAATAAAAGATAAGCCGTGGACGCCAGGCAATTGTGGATATAACGATTCCGATAAAGAACGCAAGATAGGCGTCCTTGGAAAATGTCATGGCAAGGGCAACCGTCATCACACCCAGCCCCAGACTGATAAGGATTTTATCTCTGAGAGTGCAGCGATTGTAAAGGAGATAATTGAAGAGAATAAGTATTGCGGCGTCAAGAAAAGCCGTAAAAGGCTTATATGCACCGAAAAAGGCCGGCACCCTGAGCATAGGCCCGAGGGCTGTATGCTCAATCATGAGTGAGAACTCGTCTTTGGTAACAAAACCAACGAGGGCATACCCCACCTCATAGTAGAGCAGGAACTGGCCCACAGCGATAACAGAGGATATGACGGTAAATATGACAACCCACTTTAAGGCAACTTTCACCAGCTCCATGTCCTTGAGGTAGTTCACTAAAAGGGTAGTAATAACTACCATCTTAACGCCCGTGATAAGGGAGTCCACAAGCTGGGACATTCCGCTGTAAACATCGGGAAGCAGAAGGACTGTGATGAACAAGAGGTTGAGTAGATCTAATGTGGTAAGCGTTAGTCTGCGCTCAGGGGAGAAGAGCTTCATGAGCAGGATAAAAGCGAAGAAGATAATAATTATTTCGCTTAGATCAAACCTTGCCAACCTCGTAAGGGCTATGGTCTGCATCCCCAGTATGTAGAGGACCACGAAAACCTTCTCAACACTGTAAGTGAGGGAAAGTATCCTTGCCATTATTAGAAGGAATATCAGGAAGGCGAATAAGGCTACGGTTAATTCAAAATCAAAGAGCTTAAAGACATTGACGCCCATAAGCGATGCGTCGATGAGGCTGGAGAGCGCAGTCACCAGATAAGGTTCAGCAAAAACAAGCGTTCCTAAAAAACCACCTATTACAACGGCCATAACCGATATCTTTAAGGTCGAGCTATGGCTTTGCATTTACTCCGGTATTTTTTTTCAAGATGAAAAGCACAACAGAGTTAGGTTTTAATCTAACCTTTATCTCTGCATGACCGTCTGTCACATAAATCTTCTCTACGCGCCTTGAACCATCAATGGAGATTTCAGGAAGATTGTTTATGGCGTCTATACGGCGATAGTATTCCTTGCCGCGCACGTCTATGCTGCGCCGAAGAGAGGCCCTTATACCTTTGGACTGCCCTTCTGAGGAAGACTTTTCAATGCACTCCTTCATGCCGGCCCCGCCCTGTTTGCACTCCTTCACACGGCGCAGTATCGCCCCCGCCTCGGCAGGACCGAACTGCTTCACCAGCTCTTCTTTTGCCGCCCTCTGTCCTTTGAGCGAAGCGACCTTTGCGGCGGCCTTTACCTTCTTGTCCACGGCGCCATCAATGCCGCATGGAGCCGAGGTCTTTTTCGGTTCCGTTCTCTTGTTATAAGAGCAGGCGTTCGAAGAAACATTATCAATGGTATAGGATACAAGGGTGGCTTTGGCGCTAAGACCCAGGTTTTTTATATCTACTCTTATGTCTCTGGGCTTTTGGGCGTTTATTAAGGTGCTGACAATCTCTCGTATCTTTAAGGTGGCAGGATACTTTAATCCCCGTGCCGCGTCTTTTTCACAGGTCTCAGGATTCTCGCGGCCTCTGCACTTGAGACTCTTTCCAAGATAGCGGAGCAATTCTTTTTTCTGAGCAGAGCCCTGAGAAGAAACAGTCTTGGTTTTACGGTACTCCTTTATGGCATCATGAAACCAATCCGCCTCTGTCTCCAACCCGGATTCCATCATAAAATCAGTTAACTCCGCTGCGAATAAGGGCAAAAACTTTTTACCAGTGGCCAGATTATTGCTCAAAAGCACATAAACAGCGCTGCCGTCCACGTCCAGAGTTGATAGTGCCTTTACTCTATCGTAACTAAACATTTTTGGACGCAGCATTTTTCTCTCATTATCAAGACCGGCCATCAAGCTCACAAGCCTGAAGGCATTATAACCGGGCTTTATAATCCCTCCTCCCATGGCGCCATGACGCGTAAAGAGGCCCCAATCACCGATAAAGGTGCTTCCGTTACGTCTGTCTATAACCTCTTGTTCAAGGGAGCTGTAGACATTGAAGTCGTGGCCCTGCCATTTTATGCCTGAGTCCCACATTACCTGAAGGGCCTGCGGGATGTAAGAGGCAAGCTCCTCGGTATCAATACTATCCGAGGGGTATGGCGGCCAGCTCCAGCCCGACCAATCCGAGGGAAAGAAATATATGCCTTCAATCCCCTTTTCCTTGAGCCAGCCTCTTATAACAGAGGCGTTGGTCTTGAAAGTAGCCGTGCTTGGACCAAAAGAATGCCAGTTTATAAAATCAAGAGGTACGCGCGTTGTCCCGTCGCCGTTAGTGGCGACATAATCTATGAAGTTTTTAATAAAGGTCTCTCCCTCAGGATCGCTCCACCCGCCCTCTTGTTTGCATATTTTCTTGGCGGCGGCAGGATACCCTGAGCACCCAAGCCTTTTCACGTCCCAACCAGAGGCCCCGGGGCCGCCTACCTTTATATTACCGTCAAGCCTCTTTGCCGCGCGCGCCGCGTATTCATAGAATTTAAAGAAACTCTTCTCATCGCCTACCCACTCCCTTTCCTGTTCATGTCCAACGTTGAGACCAAGGCTCTTTACGCCTCTATCGCTAAAAGCCTTTAATGTATACATGACTACCTTGCCCCAGAGCTTGAAATCTTTTGGCGGCGAACATGTCTGTATACTATATCCCCAACCGGAGGCCGGCTGCATATTCCCCGGCCTTGAGGACAGCCAAGCCGGCATGGGACAGGCGTCAAAATCAACTATTAAGCGGATATTGTATTTATTAACCTTACCCATAAGCAGTTTGGTGGGCCTGCCATCAAAGTACTTTTTAAGCAGCTTCTTGTAATCCTCAAAACTCTTAGAGATCTGCAGCACACTCATGCTTAAACGAATATCTCTGGGCCTGTTTTCTCTAAACAATTTAGTGAGCGTATATATATCATTATTATCCAGATGATGGAGCCAGATACTGCTTGCAAAAACCTCGGGCACAGGCCCGTAGGTCTTGGACGCATCTATGGTAATCTTAGTAACGCTCCCAAAAGCCAGGACAGGCGCACATAAGAGAAGCATAACAATAAAGACGTTAACTAAGGATTTTCTCATAAAGTCTCTCATAGCTGGTGATCATCCTTTGCAGATTAAAGATTGAATCTAACCTTGTCCGATTTAACCTGCCAAACTTAGCGCGTAACTCGCCGTCCTCTAAAAATCCGCACATAGCCCCGGCAAGTCCCGCCGGGTCTTCAGGCGGGAGAAGAAAAGCTGAGTTTTCTTCTCCAAGAATCTCGCCTACTCCGCCTACCTCTGTAGCCACAATGGGTTTACCCATAGCCATGGCCTCAAGTACGATAAAGGGCATGGCCTCCCACTTTGAGGAAAGGCAGAAGATGTCCATTGTATTTATATAATCAGCCACATTGGACTGCCAGCCGGGAAGTATAAAATCCCCGGAAAGACCCAATCTCGATATATCGGTCTCTATCTGCGGCCTCAGCGGCCCGTCTCCAACAAGAAGGAATTTAACATCAGTAAATCTTTTTTTGATAATCGCGGCGGCCTCGATAAAGGTATCAAAGCCTTTTTGCTCCTCAAAACGCCCTACCGCCCCTATGATATGAACGTCACCGGGAATATTCAGCTCGTCTCGTATATTCACGGCTCCGCTGTTTATGCTGCCGGCATCAACGCCGTTGTATATTACCGTAACTTTATCTGCTCTGCAAACTCTTTTTTCAATTCCAAGATCCCGCATATTCTCGCATACGGCAACATAGTGTTTTGTATATTTATCTATCCAGCTCTCAAGCATTAAGAGCGTCTTCCTGTACGCCCTGCTGCCTCTTGGGTAATTAAATGCCCAGCCATGTATGCTCCAAACCGCGGGTATGCCCAGACGCGCAGCAGCAAGCCTGCCGAGATAACCGCCAACAGCCGTATGCATATGGGCAAGGTCGAACTCACCCCCTCTCATCAGCCTCTTTATCTCTCTATAACCCTTTATGTTAACGGGTTTAAGCGGGCGCCTTGAGATGGGAAGGCGAAATACCCTCACACCGGTATCGGCAATTTCCTTAAAAAAATGACTGTCCTCGGGCAGGGCAAATGAGAGCTCAAAAAGACTGCGGTCCACGTGCTCTGCAAGAAGCAGGAGGTTTCGTCCCACGCCTCCCGTTGAGGTGGCCGAGACATGCAGTACCTTTATCATTCGGCCTCCTTATCTGTGGATTCTTCTCTCGCGGTGCGGCGCCATTCTCTCTTTCCAAAGGCCCCTTTTGTGAAATTCAATACCCTCCAGGGCACAAGAAATACGGAGAATATAAAGAGATTAAGGTAGTTCCTGAGAGGGGCCTTCATACGGATAAGACCGAGCAGGGCTGATACAGACATAAGAGAGAGAGCAACCACCCAGAGCGCTACGGTATATTGGCTTATAAGATTATGCAGGACCAGCGCAATGACCATGCCCAGCCCTATGGAGAATAAAATCAGGGTAAACGGCGGAGTTATAAGCTCCAGTAAGGTTAAAAGAGCACCAGGGCTTTTCTCGCTTCTTAGACGAGAGAGAAAGGGCAGCAAGAAACGAGTGGTAATATTCATACGCCCAACATCCCACCTTGCCATGGGATTCTCAAGGTCTTTTACGGCACCGGGCATCTCGGAGTAAACCTTTGCGTCAGGTATATACCCCACCTTTACGCCCTTTGAATAGAGAAAGGCCCACTCTTCACGGTCTTCTGTAAGGGAAAAAGCAGACCAGCCGTACCGCTGCACAAGCCGGCCGGAAAAACACATCCCGCTGCCAAGCAGAGGCGCGGAGCCTCCAAGCACTGAGATGCCCGCGTTTCTAAGGTTACGAAGCGTGAAACCCATCTTCACTATATCAATGGCCGGAGAGTTGGACGAGCCCTGCACCATATGAAAACACGAGAGTGCATCAAAACCCGAGCTTATATAATCATTTACTCTTTTAACAAGGACTGCCGAGACTACACTGTCGGCATCTATAATAATATAAGCGCCGTAATCCCACTTCTCACTTACAGCTTTATCAAAGGCCCAGCGCAGGGCATGGCCCTTGCCTCTTTTATCCTCATCAAACCTCTCAAGGCACCTGACTCCCATACCCACGGCTATCTCGGCCGTATCATCAGTACAGTTATCGGCTATAACAAAGATATCAAAGAGGTGCGCGGGATAATCACTTGCCTGTATGCTCTCTATTGTCCTCTTAATCAGCAGAGACTCGTTATGAGCAGGAATTATAAGAGCTATTCTTGTGCTCGAGGGAACATTTTGTGTGATTAATTTGGCGAAAAAACCTGCCACGGTAACAACAAAGAGATAAAGGGCCATGGCAAAAGCCGCCAACCCGGAGACCAGTAAGAGAACATCCAATATAATGGCCGCTCCTCTCATCTCATGGCCGCCGCCGCCCTCCTTACGCCTGCCATTACCTCATCAACCGTAATACTCTCAAGGGCCGCGGTATCAGAGGCATCACGGCTGTAATCATACTGATGAAGATACAGAGGCCCTGTATCGCGAGGTTGTATAACAACGCACCTGTCCTTTCTCCAGATTATCTGCTTTGGAGAGGTGTAGCCGAATATGGCGACAGCGGGCACATCAAATGCCTGCGCCAGATGAAGGGGCCCTGAGTCGTTACCTATAAAGAGGCCTGAGAGGCTGATAATACCCGCCATCTCCCGGATACTCGTCTTTCCTATGGCGTTTACTGCTAAGTCCTGCCCCTCCAACCCGCGAAAGAGCGCCTCTCCCGAGGCCATCTCCCCCTTGCTGCCTATTACAACTATGTGCTGCCCCGTCTCCCGGGTAAGAGCGCTGATTAACTCAATGTACCTCTCAAGGGGCCAACACTTCAGATGAGCGTTCCATGCCGCGCCCGGGTGTATTACGATAAAGGGAGCGCCTCTCTTTATACCCCAAGACTTAAGAAAACTCTCTGCGCTCTCAATCCCCTTATGAGGCACCTCAAGGTTTACGCTCTCTTCAGTTGTCTCAAACCCCGCGGCTCTCAGTATCTCAAGGTTCTGTCTGAGTATAGGCACGTTATCGCTCATCTCAAGAGCACAGGTATTCAACAGACCTGTCTTGCCCTGTTTATAACCAAGCCTTACCGGTGCGCCTATGAGATAATTCATAACCATCTCCTCTCTCATGCCCTCGCCTCTACCCGGGGCGTATGAGAGGTCAAAACCCTTTTTCCTAAGTGCGCGTACAAGCAGCAGCTTGGCGCCAAGTCCCCTGTGCCGTCCTCTGGGCTCATAGCTTATGACCTCGTTTATTATACCCTGCTCCGGATATAGTTCAAGAACCGCGCTTGAGGAAGGGGCCGCAAGAAGGGTTATGGAGGCATGGGGATAATTCTTATGAAGGGACGTAATGGCCGGAAGCACCCAGATAAGGTCGCCCAGTCCCCCGCCTGCAAAGACCAGCACTTTGTTAACGGCTCTGTGCTTTGAAGAAAAGCCCTTTCCCGCCATAAAAGGCGCAAGCCCCTCGATGCAGAAAAAGCCAAACTCCTTCACACTCTTTTTAATCCCCGGCAAGAGACCCATAACTACTCTCAATAAGTGAGTAACACCTCTCCATTATACTCTTCCAGTCGTACTCAGCACTTGTCTTGGAGGCCCTTTCGGAGCACTCCTTATAAAACTCTTTATCCTCCAGAAGCCTCAGTATGGCACGGGCAAGAGCGCGGGGCTCGTACTCTACGGCCATGCCCACCTCTGCGCTCTCAACAAGAACCCCAGACTGAGTCTCCGTTGTAGCGATAACCGGCAGACCTGCGGACATATATTCTATTACCTTTAAAGAGAAGGCGTACTTCCTAAGCTCAATGGGCATGTACATGGCAAGCCCTATATCAGCCCTGCCCATATAAGCGGGGAGCTCAGAGTATTTTTTAATGCCAAGAAACTCCACATTATCATCAAGAGAATTAGAGTGTACAAGTCCCTTTAACTCCTCGGTGTAGCGGTCCGGACCGTGACCGATTACAAGCAGCTTAATATCCGGGATGCGTTGGCGCACCTCTTTAAGGGCATCTATTGTAATGTCAAGACCGCTCCACCCCTCGACCGCGCCTACATATATAAGAGTAGGCCCGTGAGCGGATTTCACCCCTGCGCTCTTCTTAAAGAGTGCGCAGTTAACTCCATTGGGTATGACCTCCACGTGTTTGCCGGTCTGCTCCATCCTGAGGCCTGCCAGCAGGGCTCCCACGGAGAATACAAGGTCAGATCTTTTCAGCATCAAGATCTCAATAAGGTTGGTGTACCACTGCCTGAAACGGCTTATGGGCTGAGAACCAGGGGAATAATCATAATCATCCACCACAAGAAGTTTTACGCGTCCCGTCTTTTTAAGTAAATACCCCAGCGCCATGGCCCAGACTCCGCCGCCTATAAAGACATCGTACCTGCCTCTGTCTTTTATAAGATAGGCCAGAATAAAAGAGGGCAGGATGGCGAGCTCAAGTACAAACCCCATTGAGCTGAAGACCCTTCGTAAAATTCGTTTGAATATGGAAGGAGGCAGGGCATAGGGGTTACCAAGCCCCAGCAGGCTTACCCCGAGGCCGTTCTGCGCGTTAAAGAGCGGCGATACCTCTATGATGGAGCAGGGGGTCTTCTGACGTTCCTTTATATTGATGGTAAAAAAAGACCTTATCTTCTCCTTTAAAGTATTACCCGTTGGGTGCGCCTTGTGCAGGACGGTAATTTTCGAGAACCTGCCAATGAACTGCTCCACCATATGGTGCGTTCTTGTATTGGCAAAGTATGTATAATCGAGCTGCGTGGCTATGAGCAGAGTTTTCATCTTATCCTAAAACCGATTGATAAACCTTCAGGGTCTTCTCAGCGGTTTTCTCCCATGTAAAATTCTTGACTCGTTCAAAGCCTTTTTCCATAAGCCCTTGCCTGAGGACTTTATCCTCAAGACAGGCAGACAACCCCTCTGCTATATCCTGCGTGGAGTTGGCATCAACAAAGTGCGCCGCCCCGCCCACCACCTCGGGTATGGAGCACTCCCTTGAGGCTACTACCGGGGTGCCGCAGGACATGGCCTCAAGAGGGGGTATCCCAAAACCCTCGTATAGAGATGGAAAGGCAAATACCGAGGCCCCGCTGTAAAGGGCCGTCAACTCATCATCTGTGACAATGCCCGTAGCTATAAAATTATCGGCTAAACCAAGTTTTTTTACTCTTTCCATAACTATATAATAGAACCAGTTTACAGGCCCTGAGAATACGAGTTGTACGTCATGGGACTCAAGTACCACTGCAAAGGCGTCTACGAGCCTAAGGAGGTTTTTAAGAGGGTCAAATTTACCTGAGTAAAATATATAAGGTTTACTCACCTTGAACTTTTCAAGGGTTGGCCTTATTTCCTCTTTATCAAGGGGCCTGAAACGCCTGTCAGCGGCAAGGGGTATCACCGTAACCCGCTTCTCATCTACCCCGAGAAGCTCCGTAAGCTTGGCCTTTGTAAACTCAGAGCAGGTGATTATGGCCGAGGCCCTCTTCACGGTCTTTTTTATACTTGACCTCAGCTCCTCGAATAGCCCGCCTCGGGCACGGCAATCTCGTATATGGAACTCCGGGGCAGGGCTCTTAGACCGCAGCACCTCTATCCACTCATCATCTACGCTATGGTCAATATCCTCCATGTAGCGGATATCCTGCACAGTGGTTATGCCCTTTCCAAGGAGCATTGGCGGCAGATAATCAAAACCATTATGGTATACATCGAACCTTCCCGCCAGCAGCTCCATTGGCGGCTCAAGCATACTGCGTAGCCTTGGAGGAAAGCGGGATAGTCTTACTCTGAAGTTATCGCCAACGCAAAGGTTCTTCTTGAAATTATCAAATGCCGGAAGGTTCTCACCTCTAAAAAAATTAACAAATATCGTATAATCATTTGTCTTGTCTATCCTCGCAAGGGACTCGATAAGCTCGTAGAGATACCTGTAAATACCTCCCCTGTCCAGTGTCTTCACTCCAAGAAGAGTGGCGTCAATGCATATCCTCAACTCAGACTCTCCTCGTAGGCTTAAACCTCATCTGCCCTTCCTGATACGGCGGCCTCATAGAGAGTTATCAGCCTCTTAATATGAGGGCCGCTCCTGAAGGCGCGAACTTCTTGAAAGGCGCGCTCTCCCATTGTGCGGGCCAGCGCCATGTCCGTAAGGAGCCTGCTTATGGATGAGGCCAGAGCTCTCACATCGCCGCGGCGAAGTAAAAATCCCGTCTCCCCGTCCTTAAGCCACTCTGCCGGACCCCCTGAATCAAAGGCCACAACAGGACGGCCAAAACTCATGGCCTCTATCCCAACAAGGCCAAATGATTCCGTACTCATTGAAGGGAAGGCCACTACTGAGGCCTTCTGATAATACTCATCAAGAGAGGCGTAATCAACTCCGCCTACAAACTCTACCCTCTCCGCTATTCCCAGCACGCCGGCCATCTCCCTGTACTCCGCTATCTTCTCCCTCTCTCCGCTGGCAACGATTACGGCAGACCACTCTGACTCAAGAAGGCTCAGCGCCTTTATAAACTCACCTATGCCCTTTAGGGCATCGGCCCTGCCGATAAAAAGCACTGCGCCCTCAAGGGGCTCCCTGCGTCTGCCTTCAATGTTCTTCATGGTAAAATGCGGTATTACCTCAACCTTGTCTTCAGGTACGCCGTTTAAGAGGGCCTCTTTTTTAATGTACTCTGAAGGCGCGATGACTTTATCCACCTGTCTCGTTATTAGCGCCCTCCAGTACATGAGTACACCGAGCTTGAGGTTAAATCGTCCGGGGCAGGCGGTAAGGCATCTGGCTCCTATGGGGTAGGTACATATCTCCCCTGAAGGCAGTATCTTTGTAGACTTCGGGCAAAAAAAAAGGCGGTATGAATGGTCTGCACAACAGGTCTGAGTCTCATAAGCCTTTTTACGATATAGGGGCTCATAAAGACAAGACTCTCATGGAGATGAATAACATCAGGGGCTTCTCTACTTACAATGTCTTCTACAAGAGGGGCCATTCTCCTGCCTGATTTCCGCCCGAATGAGGGCTCTATAAAATACTCGCCCCTCTTGCCGGTGCGTACGTTATCTTCATGGATTGATGAGATAACAGCGGTCTCGTGGCCTGCTGCCTCCTCTTCGGCGCAGAGGTCCAGCAGATAACGCTCGCCCCCGCCAAAGTCCCTGTAAAGATGATTTATATGAAGAATCTTCATTTAATACCCGTCAGTATCGCCGTATGTAAGGTGCCAGTTCTGCAGGTTCATGAGAAAGTCGTTCTCATCCTCTTTGGTCCTGCCAACATAGACTATGGGAAAAGTCTCAAAACCCTTATCCTCTTCAAAACCAGCATCGCGAAGATGCCCTGCCACGGGGCTTCCCGTTGAGACGGCAGAGAGGCAGTAATCAGCGTCTCTCTCTATAAAAAACTTTATCACCCTCTTCAGCACCAGCCCCGCTGTCTCCTGCCTTGAGAGCATATCAATTATAAAACCAACCTTCTGCCCCCCCTGCTCCGCCGCGTCATTCATCTTAAGTACAGCGTATCCCATCACCTCATCGCCTTGCCTTACGATAAAGATGGTATAGCCTCGGCCCTTGTACCGCCAGTTAAGATAAGCGCTGTCCCTGATGGCGGAGATGTGAAAGGTCTCCTTAAGCTCATGCCAGAGTTTGTCAAAAGACTCACTGAACTCACCTGCCTCCTCAACAGTATATTTACCCGTTGTAATGGAGGGAGAGTAGTAGACCTGACTCAGTTTATGGGCCGGCCAAAAAAGCGGCGATGGCACGGCGGGAAGCCTTCTCTGCAAAGCGCTCCTCAGACTTAGGCGTTTGTAAAAGGGCTCCATCCTGCCAAGGTCTTTATAACCAAGGAGCCTTTTCCCAACTTTATAAGCGGCCTTATTGGGAAAACCAAAACCAAAGGAGGCATGCCTTGCGGCCCTCTCAACGCCTTCCTTGAAGAGGTCTCTAAGCGACTTTATCCCCACCTTGGCCGCAGGGTCTATTATGGTATCAACGGGCTGGCAGGCAGTGACAACACTGCCGTCGCAGAACATCTGCACAGGCATACTGCCGTAGTGCCCCACTATGGCCCCCTCTTTCTCAAGCACCATTATCCACTCCGAGGGGTGGGTAACAGCGGGGTTCTCAATGTACTTCCACCTCCACTCCTCAAGCGGGCGCTGCAGGCCAAAGACCTTGTTAAAGAGCTCATTTATCCCTGCCTCGTCTCCGTCCCTGTAGGGACGCCTTGTAATCTCCGGCTTTACCATGACATCAACTCCCCGAGCCTGCGGTACTCATGAGAACCGCAGGCAAGAAAGACCTCTGTGTAGCCCTTGCCGCCGGTTATGGCGGAGTAATATCGGGAGAGCCCGGAAACGCCTCCCAGATAATCGAATGATTCCAGCTGCGATGCGTGCTCGCGGAGCGCCTTATCCTTTATACCCTGAGACTCTGTTACATCCACTACCACGTTAAATGAGGGCAGCGGCGTCCAGACCCCGTATGCGTAACAACGAAACTCAGGGAGGCGCTTTATGGCAGATAAAAATATCCTGTTTGTAGCCATATGATCGGGGTGCTCATCAAGTAAAAAAGGCAGAAAGACCGCCTCCGGCGCAAAGTCTTTTATTACCTCAAGGAGCGCAGAGACCGTGCTCTCAGTTGCCGAGAGCTCGTTGTCCCTGTTATCAAGAAACACAAGGTTATCTACGCCAATGACCTGGGCGGCCCTTGCGGCCTCGTCTTTTCTTATGGCTACAAGCTCCTCTTCACCGTACCGTTCGTTACCTTTTCTGCCGTCTGTCATGTATACGGAGGTAATCTCAGCGCCGCGCTCGTGGTATAAAGAGAGCGTGCCGCCGCAGCCTATAATATCATCATCAGGGTGCGGGGCAAGTACCAGCACCCGCTTTTCTCCAAGCCCCTCAAGCCTTGCCATGCGAAGGTGACCAAAGAGGTCTATGGAGCCCTTAAGCCTTGCCGGTATAAGGTTCCTGTAGATTTTTTTCATAATGGGATTAATCATCCAAAGTATCCAAGGTCCCTTAATGCTTTTTTTACCTTCTCTGATTCTTCGCCGTCAAGCACACCCTCGCCTCTTGAGACCTCAAGATCAGCCGATGGCCCGGAGGCGCTCTTGTGTTCCTTCAGGTACTCGCTCTTAAAGGCACTCTCTATTACATGGCCGTCCATATCATCGGGTATTGCAAGACCCATCATGTATAAGAGCGTTGGCGCGATATCAATTATACTCGCTCCCTCCACGCGGTTACCCTGCTTTACACCCTTGCCCTTTACGATAAACATGCCCTCGGGCCTGTGAGTGCCCGAGCTCTTGAACGCGCGGTGAAAAAAGCCCTTGTGATAAATCTCCTTCTGCATAAGACACTTGCCGTCTTTCATAAAGACAAAGATATCAGGGGCGTCGTCTATGCAGGGGCCGTGATAAACATCTTCCTTGCGGCAGATATCAACCTCAAGCCTCTTGCCCGTAGAGGGGTCGATTACCTCACGGAGCCTATCCATTATCTTAGTCCTCAGCTCCTCGTACTCTGTGCCCTTCTCAACTATGCCGCCCGGCTCACGCCCCTTTAGATTTATATAGATTCCCTGCTCCGTATGGTTGCCGCCATAGGCAACGGTCTTATCCCAGTTAATAAAGGCCGCCACATTTAACCCCTCTCTGGGGTCTACGGCTGCGCCAAGGGTTTTTAGTTTGGCCATGGGCACTGTCCAGCCAATCCCGGGAAACTTCAGCCTCCTAAGCGCCTTGTACACAACATGAGGCCAGCGGAATTTACGAAGAGGAGAAAAAGATTTTCTAAAAGACAAAAAACCCTCGCTTGCAAGCCAGTTGTTTACCGAGAAACCCTCTTCCTCAGACCCTGCTCCGTGATCAGAGAGCAGCACAACCGTTGCCCCGGGGGCCCTCTCCAGGACCTCTCCGATAACGGAATCCACCATCTCGTAAAACTCCGGGATAATACCTCCGTATTTACCTGCCAGGGCTTTATTGTGAAGCGGGTGCTTGGGGTCGAAAAACTTCCAGAAGTGGTGCTGCATCACATCAACGCTGTAGAACACGGGCATGAAGACATCCCACTCTTTATTATCCATAAGATAAAGAATAGTCTTTCTTCTCATCTCAAAAATCTGCCGCCACTCACCCAAGAACTCATCAAGGTCATTGGTATAAAGGCTCTCCATGTTACCGTAGAGCACGCGGTACTCGCCGAACTTACTCTGAATCTCCTCCATAAGCTCCGGGGGATGAGAAAAAGCCTTGCCGTCAAAAGAGTACTGCACACCGGGTATCATAAAGCCGTTTACTTTTTCAGGCGGATGCGTCATGGGCAGGTTGATTACCCCAACCCTGTACTTAAGGTCCGTGAGTATGCGCCAGATAGTCTTGGCCTTTATGTACTTGGAGTTAAGTATGGGGCGTATGTAACCGTAAGTGGGAGGTACGTAAAAATCAAAGACCCCGTGCTTGCCGGGATTCTTGCCTGTCATAAAAGAGACCCACGCAGGAGGCGTTACAGGCGGGGTCGTGGAGAGCAGATTACCCCAGGACCCGCCCTCCATAAGGGAGGCCATATTGGGCAGTTTGCCCTCCTTGACCATAGGAAGAATTATATCCAGGGTCGCGCTGTCAAGCCCTATTACAATAACCTTATCCATATCTTTTATTAACCCTTAATGTTGTTCTGTAATTTTAAGAAGGCTTTTGTTACGTCCGCAACGCCTATTCCTTCAAGACAGTTGGTAATGGGAAGTTTGCATTTGTCCTCTGAGTAACACTCCTGTTTTTTCTTCTTTGGATCAAAAGGGGCGGTGGGGCTGTAGTAGGGGCAGTCGCGGTGGTCGTGGAGGGCCATGTTGCCGGTACCGTAAAGCCCTGTTACGTTCTCCGATGTAGGCCCGTAAAGACCTACGGTTGGAACCCCGAGAGCAGTGGCAAGGTGGGTAAGCCCTGTATCAACACCGATAAACCCCCGGCACTTAGATACTATACCCGTAAGGAGCTGGAAATCAACAATGCCGATAACCTTTACCTCTACGAGGCTTAGAACCTCCTTTACAAAACTCTCATCCGCAGAAAAGAGCAGGACCTCGAAGGACATATCCTTTAGCCCTCTGATAAGCTCCGCTGTCTTTGAAGGGGCCCAGTTCTTTACCTGCATATTACTTGTAGGCGCCATGCCCACAAGGTTTTTTGTCTCTCCTCCAAGGTATGTCTTGGCCTCATTAACGGAAGAAGCCGGAACATCTACATACAATCTGCCGCGCTCCTCTATATTAAAACCCGCGGCCTCGAGAATCTTTAAATAGGTCTCTACAATGTGCCGGTCCTCTCGCACCTCTTTAACAAGATAAGGGCCAAGAACAACCCTCTTAAGTCCGCATACCTTTGCGGCCATCTCTATGGCCCGCTGGGGCATGCGCTCATCGCCGCGAAGGACTATGGTATCAAGGCGGGCCTTTAAAAAAAAGAGAGAGAACTTTACTAACTTTACAAGGCGTAAACGCCCGCCCATAAGGGATTGAATATCATAGACCCCGTCCACATATGGAATGGACTTTACAAAAGGCGCGGAGTACCTGTTGGTAAGTACGTATATCTTTATACCGGGCACATTGTCTTTGATGTTCTTGTAAACCGGAGAGAGAAAGAGGGCGTCTCCCATGGCAAGAAACTGATGCACGAAAAGCACCCTCTTCGCGCGTCTTATGTCCTCAAGCCCGGCCATTAATCCATGTACCCCAGTGCCTTCAGCCCATCCTTGATACTCTCCTTCTCCTCATCCGTAAAATCATCCCCCCCCTCCTGCACCTCGGAGCCATCGGCTTCCTTGCAGTACACAGGAGGGTTGGCCTTAAGGTAATCATCGCATATACCATCAGCCATTAGCTTGCCGTCCATGCTCTCGGGGATGGGTCTGCCCATCTGATAAAGAACCGTAGGCGCTATGTCGGTAATATTAAGACCGCCAAGCTCCTCACCGGCCTTTATCCCCTCACCGTGCATGAGCAGTATGCCGTCCATCCTGTGAGGCGCGGGGGCCGGGTTATCAGGTTTCTCCAGTATGGGCCCCTCGCCAAGGTCGGAGCTGATTATATGGCTCACGTCCTTGGCTATGACTACAATATCTGCGGCTTTATCCACGTATGGGCCGCTGTAAATCTCGCCTCTCCTGTAAGCGGCCTCAAAGACCTTTTCCCCTGTCTCCGGGTCTGTCAAGGCCAGAAACCTCTTTATCACATCATCTACCACCCTCTCGTAGTCCCGAGGCTCTACAATACCATGGGGCTCCCTGCCTTTCAGATTCACACGCACCATGCCGTCCTTCCACGGAGGGATTACAAAGGCGGTTGTCTTTGTCCAATCCACAAGATGGGTTAAGGCCGTTTTTTTATTCTGACGCGGGTACGGCACGTTTACCTCCCGCAGGAACTGCGGAAGCAGGCGGTTGACCTTGGATACGGGGCTGCGGGCAATAAAGTCCTCAAGGGGTCTCTTGCTCATATGAATACCGCCGCGCTTGGTTACAACAAACCCCTCCTCTCTAAGCCACCTGTTTATGTAAAATCTTTTTTTCATGGGCCCAAGACCATGATCGGACATTACCAGGGTAATGGCGTCTTCTCCCATGGCCTCGATTACCTCGGCCATTACAGTATCTATTCTCTCGTATAACTGAGGTATGAGGCATTTAAATTTTCTCGTAAGCTCCTTGTGTTTAGAGGCGTACTCCTCATCGTAAAATTTAAAGGCCTCGTGCTGGATAAAATCCGTGCTCCTGAAAACAACCATGAAAAAATCAAAAGGCCCCTTGTTCTTAAGCATATAAAGGGCCGCGTCCCTTCTCATATCAGTATAGCTGTAAAGGTGCCGTAACATGTCAACGGGTCCGCCGCCAAGGCCGGCAAGGGTACGGTCTATCATGTACTCGCCGATTTCCCTGATAATCTCAGTATGCAGCTCAGGCGGATGAGTAAAGATTGAGTCATCAGATGGCACCGGCCAACCTGATATCATGCACCCGTTTATCTCCTCCGGAGGATAGGTCATGGGAATATCAATAAGCCCCACGCGCTCACCATCAAAATAATCCCAGATTTTACGCGCCTTGATTGTCTTTCCGGATATCATCCCAGTCTCATGGCTGCCTTTCGGAGGCTGAGTATAGAAGCTGAAGACCCCGTGCTTACCCGGGTTCTTGCCCGTCATAAAAGATGTCCAGGCAGGAGGAGTAAGCGGTGGTATGGTGGACCTCAAGGGCCCCCAAGCCCCCTCTTTCATAAGTTTGGTAAATGTGGGCAGCTTTCCGTCAGCGACCATTGGCTTTATAATATCAAAGGTCGCACCGTCAAGACCGATAATAAGTGTACGCTTCTTGTTCATAAGGTAAAACTCCTTACTAATTTTATGAGAGGTATCCAAGCCCTTTAAGGCTCTCTTTTATCCTTGTCTCGTCCTCGTCTGAGAATATCTCCCCGCTGGAGTTGTGCTCCATGGAGGTAGTTTTTTTAATGGTGTGCGAATTCAAGTACTCGGCGGTTATGCCCTCTTCCAGAACGCGTCCGTCCATATCCTCTAAGAGCGGGAGACCCATAAGGTACAGTATTGTGGGGGTAACATCAATAATCCTCGGGGTTATCTCCACGCCTTTACGGCAGAAGGGACCGTTCATAATAAATGTTCCGTTCATGCGGT
>JAJRZX010000037.1 GCA_024275045.1 Deltaproteobacteria bacterium | reverse complement strand
GGTTTTGATGAGATTACTCCTGTGCTGGGCTCGCTCCTTGACATACTTGGCAGTACGGGATGCGAGGTGCGTTTCTGGGACCATGACCTTGGTGGTGCTGCGGAGCCCTGTCTTAGTGCTCTTGCGGATAAAGGTGATTGTGACCTTGAGGTACGAGAGTACGATGATTGTGTGCAGGAGGTGAGAGAGTGCGCGAGATGGGCCCGCCTTAAGGCCGAGGCCGGTAAGAAAACAGGCATTATAGTGCCGGCCCTTGAGAGGTACAGAGACCTTATCATACGCGAATTTTCCGCAGAGCTTGTACCCTCCTCCGCCCTTGGCCAAGAGAGCGCGGAAGGGGTGTTTAATATCTCCCTTGGCAGCGCTCTCTCTAATGAGCCCATTGTGAGCTCTGCGCTGGATATAATATCGCTTAACCTCAGTGCCGTAGAGCTTGAGTCCATGCGCTCCATTGTAAACTCGCCTTATTTTTTAGCTGATGAGGCCGAGCATATGATCTTAGACCGCCTTGACAGGGGGCTTCGCGAGAGTAGATTTATTGAGTTAAGCCTCTCCGGGCTGCAAAAAGCGGCCAGGAGGTTTGCACCGCTGTTAAGCGGACTGGACAAGAGGCTGAGTCTCTGGATAAAGGCCCTGAAAGACACGGAAGGTAGGCGGCTCCTGCCCGGTGAGTGGGCCGCTTACTTTGACAGTCTCCTTACCGGCCTTGCCTGGCCATCATCGGGTATTAGGCTTAAGAGCAGCGAGTATCAGGCCCTTAGCGCATGGCATAATCTCCTTGGCGAATTTGGGGGACTTGATGATGTGCTTGGTAAACTCACAAGGGCAGGGGCCGCGGCAGAGCTTCGCCAGATGGCAGAGGACTCCATACACCAGGAGGAGTCCTCTGCAGAGTCTCCTGTTGAGGTCCTTGGGCTCCTTGAGGCCGCGGGGCTTGAGTTTGATAATATCTGGATACTTGGCGTCCATGAGGGCGCGCTGCCTGCCGAGGTCTCGCCTAACCCTTTTATCCCTCTGAGTCTACAGAAAAAAGCGCGTCTGCCACGTTCATCTCCTGACGTGGTACTTGCCTTTGCCTGTACCGCTATTACAAGGGTGCTTGAGAGCGCGCCAAGAGCGGTGGTGAGTTTTTCGGCCTTTGCAGATGGTGCTGAGCGCAGGGTGAGCCCGCTCTTTGAGGGTATAGGAAAATACGTAAAACACCCTGCCCCGCTTACAGGCAAACGCTTTGCCGATAGCGTGCAAGCCTCTTCTTCTCTTGAGGATATGCCCCAAGACAAAGGCACTGCTCTTAACGAGGCGGAGCTTACACGGCTTCGCGGCGGCACAAGCATTATAAAAGACCAATCAGCCTGTCCTTTTCGCGCCTTTGCCCTGCACAGGCTGGGGGCACGTGCCTTAAGCACCCCTGAGGCGGGCCTTGATAATATGGATAGAGGCACAGTTGCCCATGAGGCCATGCGGTTTTTCTGGGAGGAGGTCCTGGACTCGGAGCGCCTTGCAGAGGCCGCGGAGCAGGACAGGCTCTCCGGCCTTATAAGAGATGCCGTGGCAAAGGCCCTTGCGGAGTTTCATCGCCCCGGGGTATCGCAAAACATGCTGGCCCTTGAGGCCGAGCGGCTCCAAGCACTCCTTGAGGAGTGGATGGAGGTGGAGCTTGCGCGGGGGGCATTTACCGTGGTGGAGGTGGAAAAAGGCTACAAGATACACATAGGCGGGCTTACAATATCAGCCAGACTTGATCGTGTGGACAGATTGCGCGGCGGCGGCAAGGTTGTAATAGACTACAAGACCGGGGTCTGCAGCAAGGACTACTGGCTGCCCGGCAGGCCCAAAGAGCCGCAGATGCTTTTATATGGACTTGAGAGCGGTTTTAACGCCATTGCCTTTGCAAGCCTTAAACTCAGATCCACGGGTTTTGTCGGTGTGGGCCGTGATGAGAATGTGCTGCCCAGAGTAAAGAGTTTCAGTAATGACAAGTGGAGAGAAAAGATAGAGGGAGCCGATAACTGGGAGGAGCTTAACGAGAGGTGGAAAGAGACATTAAGAGAGCTTGCCTCTGAGTTTAAGAGAGGCGAGGCACGCGTAGACCCTAATATGGAGCTGAAAGGCAATGATTTTCCATGCAAGTTCTGCGAGCTTACGACTTTTTGCAGGGTCTTTGAGGCGGTATCCGTGAATACCGGTAAAGAGGAGGAGGACTGAGCCCCTATGGTGGAGATTACCGACTTAAGAGAGAGAGAAGAGGCCCTTGACCCGGCGCGGTCTTTTATTGTACAGGCCCCGGCAGGGTCCGGCAAGACCACGCTTCTAATACAGCGCTACCTGAGACTGCTCTCTACGGTGCGCTCGCCTGAGCAGGTCCTTGCCCTTACCTTTACAAGGAAGGCGGCTGCAGAGATGCACGGCAGGGTTGTAGAGGCGCTGGAGGATGTCTGCAGCGGCGCGGCGGCAGAGAACGAGAATGAGGCCGCTACACAGGCCCTTGCCGGAGCAGTGCTCTTGCAGGATAAAAAACTTGGATGGAACCTGCTTCATAACCCCGCCAGGCTGAATGTTCGCACCATTGATTCCTTCTGCGCCTCCATTACGCGAAGCACCCCGCTACTCTCAAGGCTGGGTCTGGGCGCTGCTCTTACCGAAGCCCCGGATGTGTTTTACGAGGAGGCCGCAAGGCGCACTCTTACGCTGGTGGACAGCGATGATAGGGGCGGCAGGGCCATAAGGCAGCTGCTTCGGAATAATGATAACTCGCTGCGGGATTTAGAGGGTAAGCTTGTTGTCATGCTTAAAAAAAGAGACCAGTGGCTCCGTCACGTGGGCGGCGCGCTGGAAGACGAAGAGGCCCTGCGGGCGGCCCTTGAAGGGGCGCTGGCCTCTGTAGTGGAGGCGGGTCTGGAGGAGGCAAAAAAAGCCTTTCCAGTGGAACATACAACGGTGTTTACGGCATCGGCAAGGTACGCCGCCAATAATGTGGCAAAAGAAAACCCCATAAACCTCTTATCCAACCTTATTGATATGCCTCTGACCTCGGTCTCGGGCCTTGATCAATGGAGGGCTGCCGCGCATCTGCTCCTTGTAGGGCTTAAGACCAAAAAATGCTCATGGCGAAGTCAGCGCGGGGTGAATGTCTCAATAGGTTTTTCTGCTGATAAAGCAAGCGGGGCCGTAGAGGCAAAAGAGGGGTTTAAGAGGCTTCTCCGTGCCCTGGAGGGCGAGGACAGGCTCCTGCGGGCACTTGCAGACGTGTATAATCTCCCGGAGCCGCGCTACGCCGAGGAAGAGTGGCAGATCCTCCTGGCCCTCCTTCATCTGCTGCCCTTATCCGTAGCTTACCTGCGTGAGGTCTTTGCGGAGGAAGGGGCGCTGGACTTTCCCGCTGTATCCATGGCGGCTATCAGGGCCCTTGGTTCAGAGGATAATCCCACGGATCTCATGCTTCAGCTTGATAATACCTTCAGCCATATCCTTGTTGATGAGTATCAGGATACCTCGTGGACACAGCTTGGGCTTTTGCGCGCCCTTACATGCGGCTGGGAGTCCGGGGACGGCAGAACGCTCTTTATCGTGGGCGACCCCATGCAGTCTATTTATCAGTTTCGCGACGCTGATGTGGGGCTCTTTCTTCGCGGCAGAAGTGAGGGCGTAGGTGTGGTAAGGCTTGAGCCCCTGAGGCTGAAATCCAACTTCAGGTCCAGGTCCCACCTTGTTACGTGGGCAAATGAGACATTTGGTACAGGGGGCGTCTTTCCGGCAGAAGAGGATGTAACCACCGGAGCCGTGCCATACAGCAAGGCTCGGGCCGTAAAGGTCCCTGCCACCGAAGAGGCGCAGGTTCATATCAGGCTGTTCAGAGGGCGGTGTGATGAGCAGGAGGCCGCGGAGATTCTTGATATTATAAAAAACAGACCTCCTGATGAGACCATGGCCATATTATTTCGTTCAAGAAGCCATGTAGGGGTAATAGTAGAGCAGCTCAAGGCCGCGGGGTGTGATTTTATGGCCCGGGAGCTGGTCCCCCTTGCCTCACGCCCGGTGATTAACGATCTGCTGGCTTTGCAGGGCGCGCTCTGCCACCATGCAGACAGGGTGGCGTGGCTCTCGCTGCTTCGGGCACGGTGGTGCGGGCTTACACTTGCTGATATGCATGCTTTATGCGCAGGGGACAGAGAGAGACCTCTCTGGGGTCTTATGCATGACAAAGAGCGTCTTTCGGCCTTATCAGAGGATGGGGCAAGGCGCCTTACGCGGTTTCGCGAGGTTATGGGTAATGCCATGAGGGACCGCGGCAGGAGTTCCGCAAGAAGGGTTCTTGAGGGGCTCTGGACCTCACTTGGCGGGCAGGGGCTCTATGAGGACAGGGACTTTATGGACGATGCGGAGCGGTTTTTTGATATTATCGAGGACCTTGACAATGCCGGTACCGTGAGCTCAATGAGAGAGCTTACTCAGAGGGTTGAGGCGCTAAAGGCCGGACACAGCGCAGTTGGAGAGAATCCTCTCCAGGTAATGACCATTCACGGGGCAAAGGGACTGGAGTTCGACCATGTTATACTGCCGGGCCTTGGACGCCCCCCGCAGAGCTCAGAGAGAGATATACTGTACTGGATGGAGCGGGGTCATGATTTGCTCCTTGCCCCCATGGGTAAAAAGGGGGGTCCGCAGGTGAGCCGTATATATGAGTATTTAAGAGGGGTTCGTACCAGACGGGAGACCCTTGAGCAGAGCCGTCTCTTTTATGTGGCAGCCACAAGGGCCGCCAAAGAGCTGTACCTTTTCGGCCATGTAGACGATAATCTTAAAGAGATAAAACCTGCAAACAAGTCCTTCCTCAGCCTTATCACTCATGTCCTAACAGAGGATATGGTCTCTACGCAGGACGGGCAGAGCCATACTGCGGAGAGCGCCGTGAAGACAACACTTCACCTTAAACGCCTCTCGCCTCTCTGGAAACTTCCCGTGCCCGAGGAGGCCGTGAGTATAACCGCCTCTTGCAGCGAGAAGGCAAGAGAGAGCGCAGCGCAGCGTCCGGAGTTTAACTGGGCGGGCGAGGCCGCGCGTCATAGCGGTACTGTGGTGCACGGGTATCTTTACAGTATAGCGCTTGAGGGGATATCCGCCTACTCCGCTGAAAGAGTGAGGCGGCAGGTGCCTGCCATGGAGGCCATGCTGCGGGGGCTTGGGCTAAATACAGCAGAGGCAGAGGTATCGGCACGCAGATGCGTTGAGGTTATCATAAAGGCCATTACCGATGCGCGGGGGCAGTGGATACTGAAGGCGCGTCCCTCAGGGGCTGCTGAGCTTCCCATGACAGGGCTTGTAGACGGAGTCCTCAGGCGTGTAATAATAGACCGCACCTTTATAGACGAGAAAGGGGTTTGCTGGGTTATAGATTACAAGACCGGTGAACACGGAGGCGGGGACCTTGCGGGATTTCTCGATAATGAGAAAGAGCGGTACAGGAACCAGCTGGAGGGATACGCCGAGCTGCTCTCAAGGGTGCATCTGGGAAAAGAGGTACGCAAGGGGCTTTATTATCCGGCCATACCGGCATGGATTGAGTGGTGAGAAGGCGGTGCGCAGGTGTGCGGTATATTTGGACTTATTAGATTTGTAACTCCCTGAGCCCTCTCTGTTTTTTCAGAATCCAAGCCCTTTTTTAACCTTCCCCCTTCTTATATCCTGCCAAATGCCCTGTTCTGCTTCGTATCATCTTTATCATGAACAATGGTCATGAGGTGTCTGGCGGTTTTTTTTGCCCGAATCGCTTCCACTATGTTCTCTTCTTCTGCCCGTGCCTGCTGGACAAAGAGTATTTCCTTCTCAGCCTCTTTTCTGCGCCCTCTGTCAAGGAGTGCCTCGGCGTAAAAGAGGTGGTTGGTAAGGTTATCCGGCCCCTCCTTCACTGCTTTTTCAAGCAAAGCCATGGCTATTTTTTTTCTTGGCCAGGACAAAATAAAAGGTATCCTCGGTGTCTTGAAGTGCAGTCTGCCAAGGGTTCTGTACCCGCCTCCCTCTTCGTATGAGGGGTCAAGCTCAATGGTCCTCTCTGCGTACTCTTTTATCTTTATCGCTACGTCATTTCTTGATGAGGCTATCCTTCCGTAGAGCCTGCTCCACCTGCCCCAGAGAGCCGCGAGCCAGTAGTTTATGCCGGCGCTCTCCGGAAAAGCCTTTAGCCCGGCATCGCCTATCTCAATGGCCTTTGTTACCTGTGCTTTTTTTAGCTCTTTTGTGGCATCCGTGTATGTGACGTAAAAGTACGATGCGTGCATTATCTTGATTATTAGTGCTGCCGAGGTCTCGCCTGCCTCATATGCCTCCATGTAGAGCTTTAGGGCGTTGATGATGTTCGCCGGAACGGCCTTGTCGTAGACGTGATTGGCGCTGCGCAGTTTAAAGAACATGTCGCCTCTTGCTATTATGTGGCTCTTTGTCTCAGAGGCGTCAACCGTGGCGCAGATGGCCTGGAGAGTTAAGGCCGTAATAATGAGGGCAAGGTATAAGTGACGTCGGATAATTGACAAAGTCTAAACCTCAAGGTTGATTGTTAGGACGTGTTTCCTCGTATATCTGCAAGAATCCCGCTTTGCAAGCACTCTCCCCGCACTCCGTCATGGGCGCTCTGTAGTCTTATTATTTCCATAAGCCCAAAGGCGCTGAGACGGAAAGTAACATAATATGTTTCTTTATTCTATCCTATCTCTACGGTATTACTCAATATTTTTTTATATTTTTTTAAATTACGCTGAACCCGAGGTCTGCGCGCTGTATGTTTTAAGCCTTTGGCAGGACGAAAAACAGGGTTGCTGTGCGCCGGTGATTCCCTGATAAGGGCAGATAAAGACCACGGGTTAAAGGCGGGTTGAAAAATGCCGTTAATATAAGAAGAAGGCAGAAAAAGCTCTTATTTTTTACCGGATAAGGCGCTGCTTCACATGCTCTTGCGGTTCTGAGTGTGATAATAGTAACAGTTAAACACCGCGAGAGTGTGTTAATAGAAATATAGTGCTTATAGTTATTAAGGAGAGGTTTTATGTCCGGGAAAAGGGTGATTAGGGTATGGCGGGGGAACCGGGGGTTTACTCTCGTGGAGATTCTTATCGTTGTAGCCATGATGGCCATTCTTGCGTCTATAGCAATTACTAATTTTTCTAAATACAAGCTGCGCGGTTACAAGGCTGAGTTGGATTATGATGCCAAGAGCGTTTATATGGCGGCACAGACGTACCTTACCGACCATATGGAGGCTACGGTTGATACCCTTGCGGAGCTCTACTCCGGGGGGTACAGACAGTCCTCGCACGTAGTCTTTGACGGCGGCTCAATAAGCCTTACCTCCGGAAGCATCTCCCTGTACTCAAGCGCCCTTAATACTCAGCAGATGGATAATAACAGCGTAATCTATGCTAACGGCAGGATGGAGTTTGTTAATGCTCCATGAGTCTTGCATTTGGCACTTTTAATACTTCTTTTTCAGCGATTCCTTTAAAGGGTTTTTCTTCCCCCTGCTGTGTGCTGCTATGAGTACGGCCAGGCCCTTGTGCGGCAGAGCGGTGCCAGCCGCCCATACGGCCCTTTTTTGCTATAACTCCACACGTGCCCCGTATGTTACGATTACTTCTTTACCGGCAGGCACCTTAACCTTGAACTTGACGGTAAAGGCGTCTACTTTTGTATATGGGTGGCTTGATGAGGTGATACTCCATGACCCGGGGAGGGGTTCAACGATATTTACGCTTACCCCTTCGCTCTTATTGTTCTTAAGTCTTATCTCCCAGGCCGTATCATAGAGCACTGAGGAGATTCTTCTGTACTCTTTCTGTCTCCTCTTTGCGGTGATATCAAAGGCAAGACCGGCATTTAGGCGAACCTCGTTACCTTTTGGTGTCTGCCCAATATTGTCCTCACCCACAAACTCCAGTCCTTTGCCGCCATCCTCAGTGTAAATTCCCATTTTCCCCGCGGCAAGGGGTATGCCGAGGTGGTTGGGACGGGAGTTCTTGAACTTCACATAAACATTAACGGGCTCCTGTTTTTTCTCTCCTCTTAACGGTCTTGTATAGTATCCGCCGTAACCTCTAATCTCGAACTCTTTACTCACCTTTATCTCACGGGGTTTTATGAGGCTGAACTGTTTTTGTTCATTGTTTTGAATATCTATTTTACGGCCAAGGTCGTAGATATGGTACTCAAAGACAGGGCTCTCTGAGAGATCCGCGCTCTCTGAGCGCATAACCTTGTACGCCCCTCCAAGAGCTCTGCCCGGCGCTGTCCCGTAGGCCTGTGCGCTGCGATGCGGGGTGCCGGCCGCGAACCTTAGCTCTGCGTCTTTAAAGGCCGTGCCGCTCTTATTGCTCAAACTCACCCATCCCGCGAGCCTTCCCTTTAATTTTTCTCTCTTTCCCTTTAGTACGAGCTGGTACAGGGCCTTCCACTTAATATTTTCCGCGAGATAACCGGCCTCAAGCTCATATGCGCCCTTTTCTTCTGCGGAGTAAAGCCAGCTTATCTTCGGCCTTATAACAAGGCCTTCGGGCATCCGGGGCAGGACGCGTATCCCGGGGTGGCCGATATATATCTCATCTCCTATCTTGTACACAGGGCCAGACGAGTTGGAGAGCAGAGTTGCCTCTACGCTGCTTACTCTGTCATTAAACCTGTTCCACATCTCAAGGCGTATCTTCTTGCCCACGTATTTATCAAGGAGGGTCTTTTCTACAGGCGGGTCGTAATGAAAGCTCTGCTCAAGTACGGTAAACCCTTTTTTATCTCCAAGTCCTCGAAGCAGTATGGTATCGGGAATCACCGTACCCGGGATACCGGTAAACTCAAGCGCTCCGGTGCCTGCCTTTAAGTCAAGTATTCGCACATCTCTTATAAATGCGAAGTTATTATTAAAAACAGTTAGTTCAAGGTGCGTTCTGTCTTTTTCCGTGCTTTGCAGGTGCTCAGGCTCTGCGGCGGCAAAGGTCTGAGGGGCGTACACGGCGGCAGATAAAACAAGAGCTGTAAAGGCAATGCTTCTTAATAAACTCATAGGTCTTTTCCTCTTATTAATGAGAGAAACCCTTGCAAACCTGTCCCGCAGGCCGGGCGCAAGCGCAGGGACAGGAAAAATATTGTAATTCTCTTTTAATCCTGCCATACTTTAAGTATAAAAAAAAGGACATAATGCGCAAACCCACCCTCTGGTACATAAGCACCAATTCTCTCTTTTCCGCCATGCCCGAAGACAAGCGGGCCTCCATGGCGGCGATGCTCAAACCCGTGAATATTAAGAAGAAGTCTTTTATCTACAGCATGGGAGACAGCGCCGAGAAGATATACATCCTCAAAGAAGGCCGCATAAAGATAACGCGCCTTACCGAGGAGGGTAAAGAGCTCACCATTGATATTCTTGAGCCCGGAGACATCTTCGGAGAGCTGGCCATTGCCGGTGAATCAGAGAGAGAGACCAGCGCCGAGGCCCTTGAGGACTCCTTTATCTGCGCCATAGGCAAGCAGGATTTTGAGAAGTTTATAACCGAAAACCCCGGGGTCTCTCTTGGCATTACAAAGTGGTTCGGCACGCGTCTGAGGAAGGTGGAGTCCCGCCTTGAGAACTTGATCTTCCAGGACGTGCGGACGCGCCTGCTTTTTCTCTTTAAAGACCTTGGCGAGAAGTACGGCGAGCAGACCCCGGGGGGGCAAAAGATCACCCTTCATTTATCTCATCAGGAGATAGCCAACCTTATCGGGGCTACAAGAGAGACAGTTACCCTTGAGCTTAATAACCTCAAGAGGGAGGGAAAGCTGCTGATTGAAGGCAGGTATTTTATTATTCCTTCAGGGTCTTGAGCGGCCATACCTTTCTTTGTAAGCCTCCTTACATACATTTAGACATATCTTGTATATAAATTAGACATGGAGAATAAGCACAACAGGAAAAAGCCCTCTCTTACCATAGACGGTGAGCAGCAGGGTGAGTGTATTATTCTTAAAAAAGGCGAGCTCTTAAGGAGCAGCACCTGCGCCCCGGGTGCTGCGAGAGTAAGTTCAGGGAGAAAAGAGCGGATAAAAGGGGCTCCCGCTGACAGAGAAGAAGGAGGAGAGAGACATGAAGAACATTAAAAGAAGTTCAATACTGGGAGCCGCGCTGCTGGCCGCTTCCTTTACCGTAACCGCGCTTTCCGGCACTGCCTATGCCACGGAAGATAGGGTAAGCATCATAGGCACGGAACCATCCTATCAGGTAGGTAAATACAAGAGCCATGACAGGTTCTGTTACGACGGCAGCTGTAAGATAGAGGGTAAGGGCAAGATTAAGGTGGAGCTTGCGCCTGGCAGCAACTCGGGTCTCATAGTGGCTACCTTTAAGGGCTCTGACGGTACGTGGAAGATTGTGCAGAAAAAATTCAAGAAAATAGCTACGGATGTAAATCTGCATGGCGCTACCGGCGGAGACGTTGACCCCATGATGAGCCCGCCCGTCTTGCCGCAGGTATGGACTTATGTGGCCACCTGGGGGCCTGCCGCTGTTTATCATAACGGCAAGCTTGCCTGGAAGGGCCCTGCCCACCTTATGATTACAGAAGAGGTGCGTGACCCGGCTACAGGCAGGGTGGACTTCAAGGGCCCCGGCAATATAAAGGATTATCCCGGAAGCGTGTACAATAAACACGGGATCCAGATCCATTACGTAGCCCATCCAATGGGAAAAAAGGTAAAGGGCTATCTTCCGCCTCATAAGAAGGTTGTCCACCTAATGTGGGAGAAGGTTATCTGGGAGTAAGCCCCTTCTCTTTGCACAAGAGTGTGTATCTAAAGGGCGCAGGGCGAGGGGGGCGGAGGCTGCTCACACCCCACACTCGCCCTTAACCGAGAAAGTGCGGTGATGATATGAAGGTAAAAAATAAACTTACAATTGCCTGCATGGCGGTTCTCGTAATAACCGCGGTAATGATTACAGGCGCCCCGTACCGCGTTTCTGCGGCAGATGAGGTCGTAACTGTCCGTATAAGCAGCCTTGCTTTTTCACCTGCCAAGATAAGTATAAAGCCGGGTACAACGGTGCGTTGGGTTAATGAGGACCCATTCCCGCATGATGTAACGAGCGGAGAGGTTGTTGAGGGACGAAAGGCGCGTCAGGTTAAAAAGAGCAGGCTTCCAGACGGCAGGTTTCATTCCGGCGCTTATGGTGGGGGGCCGGGTTTTGAGTACACCTTTAAGGAAACCGGTGATTACCCCTACTACTGCACCTTACACCCCATTATGACGGGCATGGTAAGGGTGGTTAAGTAAGAACGGGTCTTGGTGCCGGGGGGAGGTGAGCAGGATTACCGCTCCCCCTTCTTGCCAAGTTGGATAATGACTGCTATGCTTAAACTCTCAATGACAGATAAGGTATCTCGGTCTCGCGGATTGAGAGGTGTGCTTTAGATTAAGGCCTTTAAGGTGAGGATTCTTTTTTGAGGTCCCGCCTGCAGGCGAGTTGTTTTTTGTTGTATAAACCGTAGTTCATAACAGTGAGTTCACATAAAGAGGAGGAGAGAACAAGATGAAAAAAAGACTAAGTGTTTTAATGGCCATGTTGGTGGTGCTTGCTTTTGCCGCCATGTCTTTTAATTCGGCCCATGCTGAAGGAATGCTTCTGGCCATGGGAAAACATCCCGCCAAGACAGAGAACCCCTGCGCAATGAAAAATCCATGCGCCGCGAATCCATGTGCCATGAAGGCCAATCCCTGCGCAATGAAAAACCCCTGCGCCGCCAACCCCTGTTCCATGAAGGCTAACCCCTGTTCCATGCAGAACCCATGCGCCGCAAATCCCTGCGCAATGAAGAATATGCACAACAACCCCTGCGCAATGAAAAACCCATGCGCTGCAAATCCTTGCAGTATGAAGAACATGCAGCATAATCCCTGTTCCATGAAAAATCCCTGCGCAATGAAAAATATGCACAAAAATCCATGCTCCATGAAAAACCCCTGCTCTAAGTATTAGAGCGCTATTGCAACTACAATTGAGAGGAGGATAGAAAGTATGAAAACAAGCAGGTTAAGTCTTTTAATAGCGGCCATTGTAGTCGCCTCTCTTGCGGCCTTTACTCTCTCATCGGTAGAGGCAGGTAATGTGATTATGGCAGGTGCGGCAAATCCCTGCGCCGCCAATCCATGCAGCATGCAGAATCCCTGCGCCGCCAACCCATGCGCTGCCAACCCATGCGCCATGAAGGCAAATCCCTGTTCCATGAAAAACCCCTGCGCCGCCAACCCATGCGCCTCAGCCTCTACCATACCGCTGCGCTCCAAGGCCATAACCGGCAAGAAGGAACTCAATAGAATGGCCAGACGGTTATGGAAGGATACCTCTCTGGGCACGGCAGGTCTCTCATGCGCCAGCTGTCATCCCAAGGGACAGGGTTTGAAGAAAAAACCATTTCCCAAATACGTAAAGATGCCAAACGATGTTGTGACCATGGATCAGATGATAAACTACTGTATCCTTAACCCCATGAAGGCCAAGGCCCCTCTTGCCTGGAACTCTCAGGAAATGACGGCCCTTGCGGCTTATGTGGCCGTAATGAGCAAACGCGGTGTAGGCAAGATGAAGAACCCGTGCGGCCTCAGGAAGAAGAATCCCCGCAATAAGCGTTAGGAGGTTAGTTCAATTCAATCACCTGCCTTAACAGCTCTTATTGTTTTTTTAATCGCAGCTGCCTCCTCTCCCGTACTGGGCAATGATCAGGGGGAGGCAGTCTCTGCGGTTGCAGCTCATTGGCATAGACCTCTTCAGGTACAACTCTCTTTATCGTCAAAATACCTCTTACCCGGAACCTGCGGCAAATGTCACAGTACTCAGTTAAAGGACTGGAGCGGTTCACGGCACAGCAGGAGCATGGGCCCGGGTCTGCTCTTTCAGCTTGATCCTGTTAATGACCCTGCCACGGCAAGGGCATGTTATTTCTGCCATGCCCCCCTCTCGCGGCAGAGTGAGATCTCTGCACCGGGTACCGCCCCTGATGGGGCCGGGGGTTATAATGAGACACTGAAACTAAGCGGTGTGAGCTGCTCTGCCTGCCATGTGCGTGGCCCCGGCGTATCAGGGCCCCTCAGGCCGCGGCTAAAGGGCCTTAACAAAGGTCTAAAGTCAGGGCACAAGACGCGCAAGGAGGGGTTTTTCGAGAAGGCCGAGTTCTGCGCGGCCTGTCATCAGCTTAAAAACGGCTTTCGTATTAATGGAACTCTCCTTGTAAATACATACTCAGAGTGGAAGGAGAGCGAGTTCGGGCGTGCGGGTGTTGTATGCCAGAGCTGTCATATGCCCGGCAGGCGCCACCTCTTCAGAGGTATTCACGACCCTGAAATGACAAGGAGCGGGGTAAAGATAGAGTACATCGCTATTAAGTCAGAGGATAAGGCACGGGGGCTTGGTACGGCACGACTGGTTATTACCAATACTGCCACGGGCCATTACTTTCCAACTTACGCCACGCCCCTCATACTCGTTAAGGGCTACCTTGCTGGCAGAGACGGGTCTCCTTTAAAGGGTACGGCAAGAGAGGATTTTATCGGCAGAAAACTCGTCCTTGATCTCTCAGGTGAGTTCTTTGATACAAGGATAGCGCCGCAGAAAAGTTTTGTATTTGAGTATCCACTTACCCGGAACACCCGGGCAGAGAGTCTGGTATTTGAGGTTACGGTTTACCCCGATGAGTTTTATAACAGGTTTTACCAATATTACCTCACTCAAGAGCCCGTGGGTAAGACAAAAGAGCTGATTGAGCAGGCCCATAAAGAGAGCTCCACATCAGGTTACGAGCTCTTCAGGAAGGAAATACCTTTAAAGGATCTTAATTTTTAAGTCCTTTTAAGGTGAGTTTTTTTACCCCCCCTCATTAAATCCTCTTTAACCGTTAACTCCCTCTCTTAAACTCAGCCCATAGGGGAAAGTGGTCGGAGATTCTGTAGGAGATAGACTGTTTTGTAAGGTTTGTTTCTGAATAAACAAAGGGCAGAAAATCAAAACCACCGCCCTTCAGGTACTCCATGCGAAGGCGTGCATGACCTGACCTGGATGTAAACCATGCTATCTGGTCGTAGAATTTATCGCGCCGCGGGTCTTCGCCCTCTTTGATGAATATGGAGCGTTTTACCGCCTCAAGGTCCGCCGGCACATAGAGCCCCGTGGAGGTAAATGCCTTCCAGAGATCATCGCCGTGCCTGTCAATATTAAAGTCCCCAAGGACCAGTAAGTTATGGTGGTAGGCGTTTGCCCGTCTTGCCCAGTCGTAGAGCCATTTTGCGATGGCCCGTAACTCAGGTATCCTCTCATCGCCGCTCTTGCCGTACTCAATATGAGCCGTTAACAAGATAAAGGTCTCAGTGCCTGCCCGAAAACTAAGGGCATAGGGCGTGCGCGAGAATTGACGCCGCATAATCGCCTCTGGCTTCTTTTTTTTAGATATCCATTCCGGTGGAATCACAACCTCTGCGGCAAGCCCTGATGGCTGGACCCGAGAGTTGTTGAAGATATAAGCAAGGCGCTCGCCATTACCCTTGTGTCCAAGTGTAATATCCGTCATGAGAAAGGACCACTTTGGGCCGAGATACTTTATGGTATCCCGCAATGCGCGAAGCGTTCCTGTTACTTCCTGTATGGCTATGATGTCAAATCTGGCTATGATATCAATAATCGTTCGAAGGCCGCGTAGATCGCGCTTGGGCGAGTACTTGCCCGTGGGAAGCCATTGCCGCGTAAGCCCTCCGAATTTTCGTATATTCCATGTGGCGATAAGGATGTTTGAGTCTTGCTTCGGCGGAATTATCTGGTCCAGAGAGGCGTTCAGGCGATTAAGGTCCTCTTGTACGGCAGCGGGGGGGTGATCAAATATTGTTTCCATAGCTGCTCCCTTACAGTACCTGAGAGAGGGGGGTAAGGTAGAGCAATGGAGCCTCCCCCCTCGGGCACTGCTCTTTATCCATAGGAATTGAGCGCCCTGTTATTAAAGATTGTCCTGATTTCTGCTCATGAGCCCCCATAACTCGCTGTCGCCCTGACCCTTGAAACGCAGGGCCCCGGCGCGCACTAGAATTTTCCGCAGCTCATCGTCCTCAAAACCACCGAGACGGCTTTTAATGGTCTTAAAGGAGCGCTGCTTTTTCCAGCGTTCAGATCCAAGGAGCTCCCGTGCCACCAACTCCGCAGAGAAATCATCGCTCTCACTCTTGTCTTTCAACCTGCTGTCATTCAGTATACGCGTGGCCACGTCTTCAGCCATGCGGTCCGTGCGCATGAGGCCGCGGTCAAGCTCAAAGTCCTTGCGTAACTTCTTTTCCTGAATAAGCACGGCGGCAACAGCTACGATGATAGCGATTACAATGGTTCCAAGCATGGTGAGTTCCTCCTGAGAGAGTTTTGTGTTTGGTCTGTTTGTCTCTTCTTTATATGTTCTCTACTTACCCGAATCGCGGCCCAGTGGGCAGGACGTGTTTTTTTAAATTGTTATGATTTCTTCTTAAAGCCTTTCTCTGTGGTACAGAGCATGGATACCGTGTTTTGCATGGTTCTGCACATAAACCCTGTTTAACCCCGGCTCTTGATTAAAAAGAGCAAGGCCGTTAAAAAGGGCTCTCTTGAACTATGCGAGCTCTCTGTTATTTATCTGAATTAATAACAAAAATATACAACACCTTGAATGGAATTGCAACTCAGAGCTTAACAAATACCTGCTCTCACGGTCTCTTATATATATTAAGGAAACTCTGATTTATTCTCTTTTTGTCCCATGGTATAATTTTTCTATCACGCCATAGGAGGATAATTAAATGCGTCAGAAGACATTAGCCGAAGGCACCTTCGAACGTTATCGCAAGCCTACTCGCCGGGAGCGTTTTCT
>JAJRZX010000036.1 GCA_024275045.1 Deltaproteobacteria bacterium | reverse complement strand
TTGGCGCGGCAGTAAAGCAGTGCCATCTTTGCCGTGGGAAAGCTCATCACAGAGTACCCGCTCCTGCGGAGCAGTATCTCCAGAAAAGACCTCATATCCTGTTCGTCATCTACTACGACTATCTTGCTCTTGTTCTTCTTTGTATCAGCCATGACAGGTGAGGACCTCCGGTTGTTAATTCAAGTATTCTTTATGAGGTTCATTATGAGTGGCAAGTGCCTGGTTTACCTCTTCTTTTGTTACTGAGAGCAGAGGTAAGGATATAGTAAACTTACTGCCTTCTCCGGGCACACTGGTAACCACAATAGTACCGCCGTGGCTCTGAATAATGTTGTGAGCTATGGCCAGACCAAGTCCTGTACCGCTCTCCCTTGTGGAATAAAAGGGATCAAATATCTTTTTTATGGCAGAGCTCTCCATGCCGCGGCCCGAGTCCGCGATCTCAATAAAGACAAAAGCGCGTCCATCTGAGACAGAACCGGTGCCAAAAAAAGAGCTTAGCGTGATATCCCCACCCTCTTTGTCCATGGCATGAGCGGAGTTAAGAAAGATATTCCAGAAAACCTGGCCAAGCTGCCTGGCATCGCCTTCCATGGAGATCTTTCCATTGATATGGTTCACAATATTAATGCCGCGAGCCTCAGGAGAGTTTCTAAGCAGGAGTATCTTCTCATGTATAACATCTGTGAGATTTAAGACCCCGCGCTCACGCGGCGCAGGGCGTGCGAAGAGAAGAAAATCCGTAATAAGCTCATTAAGTCTCTCTGTCTCTCTTAAAACTATCTCCATAAGTGAACGGTCATCACCATCAAGGGCGGTCTGCTCCTTGAGCACCTGAATAGAGCCGCTGATAGACGCCAGGGGCTTGCGTACCTCGTGGGCAATACCAACGGAGATCTCGCCAAGGGCTTTCATTTTTTCGGATCTCCGAAGCTGTTCTTCCATGGAGCGTAGTTTTGAGAGGTCCTGAAAGATGATAATATGCTCGTCTTTTGCCTCACTGCCGCGGGAAAACCTGAAACCAATAAAGACCTCATCGCCGTCTTTTGTCTTTACCATCTTCTCAAGCCGAGTCTTCCCCTCACTGACAACCATGTCATGCGTAAAAGTCCGGGGAAAGATCTCATCGATATCTCTGTTGTAGACATCAAGGAGCGAATAACCCGAGATAATCTCAGCGGATCTGTTAAAGGACGTAATTCTCGCTCTATGGTCTACTGTCATTATGCCGCTCGTTATGTTTTCCACTATATATTTGTTAAGTCTTGAGAGTTTGTCAAAATCAATGCTCTGCTCCTCAAGGCGTCTCTCAAATGATTCCGTCTTTCTTGCAAGGTACCCCGTAAGGAGCGCCACAATAAAATAGGCCATTATATTTGTAACTATGGTGGTAATGGCCTCATCCCATCTGTGATTAAAATAAGACGGGAAAATCTTATACTGCGGCGGCAGCAGCGAATAAAAGTCCAGGTCTATGAGCACACCGTAGGATATACTCGCAAGAGAAGCCGCGTAGTACCCCCCTCTCTTGGATAACATTATGGAGGCGCCGATGATGCTTAAAAAATAAAGGACCTGGAGATAGCTCTCCATCCCTCCTGTAACATATACCGTAACAGTAATGATGGCTATATCAACGGTGACCTGCATGTAAATAAAGAGCCGCAGGTTTCTCACCCATTTAAGGGTAAGGGCGTAGATAATGGTAACAATGCCGATAAAAACTACTATGGCATATAAGGGGTATGGGTTCAGGTTGGAAAATGAGTACTGCCTCACCTGAAACCATGTGGTGGCCCCGAGAAATACAAGGGCAAGTAGCGCCCTCAGGAACATTAGTACAAGGACCTTGTTCTTGAGGGCCTTTTTAGCTTCTTCTTCCATGATTAATCAAATGTTGTTTTAGCCGCTTGTAACACCGGCTATCTGGAATATTGGCAGGTAAAGCGCGATGACAAGTCCGCCAACCACTATGCCGAGAAAGGCCATTAGCATAGGCTCTATGAGCGATGTCATGGCGTCAACGGCCACATCCACCTCCTCCTCGTAAAAGTCGGCGATCTTGCCAAGCATGGTATCAAGCGCGCCTGTGGTCTCGCCAACAGCTATCATCTGTGTAACCATGCCGGGAAATACCTTACACTCAATGAGAGGTTCGGCCAGAGTCTTACCCTGACTGAGACTCTCCTTTGAGCTGAGGATGGCAGCCTCTACAACGGCGTTGCCCGCTGTCTTTGATACAATATCCATGGCCTCAAGTATGGGCACGCCGCTTGATATCATGGTGCCCAGAGTACGGGTGAAACGGGCCGTAGCCGTCTTTCTCAAGAGATCACCTATAACAGGTGCGCGCAGCAGCAGGCCGTCAATAATCACTCGCCCCTTTTCTGTCTTATGCGCTCTGTTGATAAATACGATTATACCCACAATCGCGCCTATAAGTATGTACCAGTAGTTTTGCAGAAATTTACTGAGCATGACAACCACCTGCGTGGGAGCGGGCAGCGCCTGTCCAAAGTCCGCGAACATACCCTCGAAGATAGGTACTACAAAGACAAGCAGACCCGTGACAACAAGAGAAGCAATTACAATAACAGCCGAAGGGTAGGTCATTGCGCCTTTGATCTTATTCTTAAGCTGTTCGTTCTTCTCAAGAAACAGGGCAAGCCTGTTAAGGATGGTATCAAGTATACCACCCACCTCTCCAGCGTTAACAAGGTTGACAAAGAGGGAGTCAAAGACCTTGGGATGTTTGCCAAGGGCATCGGAAAAAGTCGAGCCACCCTCTACGGCCACCTTTACCTCAACAAGTACTTTCTTGAACTCGGCGTTATCATGCTGTGACGAGAGTATCTCAAGGCACTGAACAAGGGGAAGCCCGGCATCAATCATAGTTGCGAACTGACGCGAGAATATGGCCAGGTCCTTTGTGCTGATACCCTTTGAGAGGCCCGGAACATTAATACTGTTAAGGGTGGCAAAGAGCCCTTTTTTCTGCGATACCGAGACAGGTATTATATTCTGCCGTCTCAGCGAGGCCGTTGCCTGCGCAAGGTTACCGGCGATAAGCTCGCCTTTTTTAAAGATACCACCTGAGGTCTTTCCCTTATAAACAAATGTAGCCATCTTTTATCCTCCCCTCCTCATTGAAGTCCTGAGCCCGCCGCTACCTGCGGCCTGAAGCATCTGGCTCAGTTCATCAGGCGCCTGACTCCGTCCCGTGGCGTCTTCAAGAGAGATAGTCCTCTGAAGATAGAGGTTAAGCAGGGACTGGTTAAGCGTCTGCATGGCGAACTTGGACTGACCGACCTGCATCTGTGAGTATACCTGATGAATCTTATCCTCTCTAATCAGGTTTCTAATGGCAGAGTTGGGTATCATAATCTCCATGGCAAGGACTCTGCCCTTTCCATCGGCCCTTGGGATTAGTATCTGCGAGAGTACGCCTTCAAGTACAAATGAGAGCTGCGTTCTTACCTGCTGCTGCTGGGCCGCGGGAAAGACATCGATTATCCTGTTTATAGTCTGCATACTTGAGTTGGTATGAAGCGTGGCAAGACAGAGGTGCCCTGTCTCGGCGATACGAAGGGCCGCGTCAATGGTCTCCGTGTCTCTCAGCTCTCCAAGAAGCACCACATCAGGGTCCTGACGAAGAACATATTTCAGCGCCTTCTTGTATGACTCCGTATCATAGCCCACCTCACGCTGATTAACGAGTGCGCGCTGCGAGGTATGAAGATACTCAATAGGGTCTTCAATGGTTACGATGTGCTCGTACCTCTCTCTGTTAATACTGTCTACCATAGAGGCCAGCGTAGTGGATTTACCGCTGCCCGTAGGCCCTGTGACAAGGACAAGCCCCCGGGGTTTTCTACAGAGGCTCTCCACCACATTTGGCAGCCCCAGCTCCTTAAAGGTCATTATCCTGAAAGGAATGGCGCGAAAGACCGCGGCCACAGTTCCACGCTGTACAAAGAGGTTGCCTCTAAAACGGCTTAACCCCTTTATGCCGAATGAAAAATCAAGCTCATTGCCGTCCTCAAACTGCTTTCTCTGCTGATCCGTAATTATGGAATAACAGAGGTTCTTCGTATCCACGCTGCTAAGAGGAGGACCGTCAACAGAGGCAAGCTTTCCAAGGGTTCTCATCCTTGGCGGAGAGCCTGCCGTAATATGCAGGTCAGAGCCGTCTTTTTCTATTAATTCTCTCAGAAGTTCCTGGATGGAGTAAGAACCAGCGCCTTCTACGGACATCTCAAACTCCTTTTTTTGTCTATAAAAAACCGTAACTTATGACGGTTTCTTCCATTAAGTTTAATGGTTTACTATAGCAAGTGCTATGACCAAAGTTACATTGCCTAACTTATTACCCTCTTTAGCTGGAGTAAGAACAGCACCTTTACCCCTATAACCTCTTATTTATACAGACTAAAACTCATCTCAGTGCCCCAAAAAAAACCTTTACAGGCACACCGCGGTCAATCCGCCATGGTTACCCTCAGGATTTCTTCAAGAGTAGTAACGCCTTCCATGGCCTTGGTAACACCGCTCATGCGAAGCGTCTTCATGGACTCTGTAATAGCGGCCTTTTTAAGCTCCGATGATGAGGCCCCGTTAAGTACAAGCTCCTTTAATGTCTCTGTAAAGGGCATTACCTCATAAAGGGCTATTCGGCCCTTAAAACCCGTACCGTTGCACGTGGCACAGCCCTTGCCCGTGTAAAAATCCTTGCCTTTAATCTCTTCATTATCAATGCCCATGTCCTCAAAGACCTTAAGGGGCACCTCAACAGTTTCCTGACACTCTGTGCATATCTTTCTGGCAAGTCTCTGCGCAAGTATAAGATTTGTTGCCGATGCAACAAGAAAAGGCTCTATTCCCATATTAAGAAGCCTGTTTACCGTAGAGGGCGCGTCATTGGTATGCAGGGTTGAGAGCACAAGGTGACCGGTAAGGGCTGCCTTAATGGCAATCTCAGCGGTCTCGTAATCACGAATCTCACCAACCATGATAATGTCCGGGTCCTGACGAAGAAAGCTGCGCAGGGCGGCGGCAAAATTAAGCCCTATCTCATCATGCATCTGTACCTGATTAATACCCATGAGGTTAAACTCCACAGGGTCCTCAGCGGTTGAGATATTATCCGATATCTTATTAAGGTCCGATAGCGCAGAGTACAGCGTTGTTGTCTTGCCGCTTCCCGTTGGCCCGGTTACAAGGACAATGCCCCAGGGCTGGTGGATGGCTCCGAGGAAGGCGTCAAGGGCGGATTGCTCAAAACCCAGCTTTGTCATATCAAGCTGAAGGTTACTCTTGTCAAGGAGCCTCAGAACCACCTTCTCGCCGTAAAGGGTTGGCAGCACGGATACGCGGTAATCCATCTCGCGGCGTTTGCCAAGTTTCAGCTTTATCCTGCCGTCCTGGGGCAGGCGGCGTTCGGCGATATTTAGCTGGCTCATAATCTTAATTCTTGAGGAGATGGCGTTTTTCAGCTTTATGGGAGGTTTCATCACCTCGTGAAGAACACCGTCAATCCTGTACCTTACACGAAATTGTTTCTCATAGGGCTCTATGTGGATATCGCTGGCCCCTTTTTTAATGGCGTCAGTGAGTATAAAGTTCACAAGCCTTACAACAGGGGCCTCTTCCGTGGCCTTTTTAAGATCAGAGACATCAAGCTCGTCCTCTTCCTGAACAACCTCCATGTCGTCATCATCAAAATCTGTAAAGACCCCCTCAAGGCCGTAATCATCGGACTCGTAATAATTGTCAATAGCGCCTTTTATAGCCTCCTCAGAGGCCACCAGGGGCTCTACGTTATAACCTGTAAGAAATTTAATATCATCAATGGCAAAGATATTGGACGGATCCGCCATTGCGATGACAAGCGTGGAGCCTGTCCTGTTAATGGGCATTATATGATACTTTCTTGCCACCTCTTCAGGGACAAGTTTTATAATATCAGCGTCTATTTCCTGCTCTGAGAGGTCTACCGTGGGTATGCCGTACTGTTTGCTTAGAAATTGAGTAAGGTCCTCATCCGTTACAAAACCCAGCTTGGTAAGATTAAATCCAAGCCTTCCCCCTCCCTCACGCTGGGCCTCAAGTGCTTTTGTAAGCTGTTCGTCTGAGATTAACTTTTCTCTAAGTAGTAGCTCTCCGAGCCTGTCTGTCATCATAAGCGTACAAGGTAACTAAATTAAGGAGTTAGAAGCGATTATCGCATCAGATACGATTGTTTTTCTGGAACCTCATGTGACAAAAAACTGATTTTATCGCGATTTGCTTCCCGGATGAAAGGATAGATACGAGTCAGGCGGTAATCTTGGTGACAATTATTGTCACCCCAATAGTATATGAAAATAATTATGCTGTCAAGTACTTTACGTCAAAAATATGAAAAATGCTATAGCATGTGTGTGGAGGTCTCCATGGACTTAAGATTTCAAAAGGCTGTACCGCACCCTGACGCGTACCACATCGCTGAGTGAAGAGGCTATTAAATACCCTCTCCATTACTCTCACTCTGCTCACCTCCCTCTATCTCTGATTCGCCGCCAATTACAGGCAGGATTATGCTGAAAAGCGCGCCTTTACTTTCCAGGTTTTTCGCCTCAAGCCTTCCGCCGTGTTTTTTGATAATGCTCTCTGATATGGATAAACCAAGCCCCACGTTAAGCCCCCCGCCCTTGTCTTTTGTGGAGAAGAAGGGATCAAAGACCCTCTCAATAACCTCATCCGGTATGCCCGTACCCGTGTCCCTTATCTCGGCAACCGCAAAGAGCGCGCCCTTTTCTTCCATCACACGGGTAGCCAGTGTAATACTGCCAAAATCAGAGATTGCGTCTCTGGCGTTTTTGATAAGGTTAAATACAACCTCCATGAGCTGCCCCCTTGCGCCCATAACCCTTGGAAGGTTCCGATGCAGATCAAGGCTGATATCAACGGATGCGGAGTTAATCTCAGAGACAAATAAAGAGAGCGTTGATTTAAGCACCTCGTTAAGGCAGAGCGGCTCCATATCACCTTTAAAGGGCCGGGCATAACTTAGCATATCGATAATGATATATTTTGAGCGTACAGCCGCGTCTTTTATCTTTTCCAGCAGCCTGTAGTTACGGTCTGCTTTATCAGTGCGCCCCAGCAGGACCTCTACTATTGTGAGAATACCTGCAAGAGGGCTGTTAAGCTCATGTGCGATTCCCGCGCCCATCTCACCGAGGGAGACAAGTTTTGTGGACTGAATTATCTTCTGCTGCGATCTCTTTAATTTGTCATATGCCACCTCAAGCTCTTCGGTTCTCTCCCTGACCCGCTCCTCAAGCTCTGTTATCTTGGACCTCAGGCCATCCTCAAGACATTTTCTCTCTGATATATCACGCCAAACCTCAAGGATAAAAGTTCTGCCCTTTATCTCCACCGTAGATGCCGCTATGTCCACGGGTACGGTGCTGCCCTGTTTTTTGCGTATAAGACTATCATGTGCGTAACCCTTGCCGTCAAAGACCCACCTCTTGAAAGAGAGCATATATGCCTTTCTCCGTAGTCCTTGGTCGAAAAAATCAGAGGATATCATCTGAGACAACTCGGCCTTTGCATACCCCGTAAGAAGCACCGCCGCCTTATTCGCCTCAATTACCCTCATACCATCCGCCTCAATAAGTATTATTGCGTCAGCTGCCATATCAACAAGGGAGGAGTACTTGAGCATGGCCTCCGTAAGGTCTGAGGTGGTTTTCTCAAGACTCTCCGCCATGATGTTAAATGCCCGGCCAACATCCTCAAACTCATCACCCGTCTGCAGGCTTACCCTCTTTGTAAGCTCGCCTCTCTCTATGGTATCAAGGCCGTCTTTAAGGAGCGAGAGAGGGCCGATAACGCGCCTTCGCAGGGTTACAAGAATACAGATGGAGGCAAAAATAAGGATAAGAATACCGCCAAGGAGCATATACCTCTCATGGCTTCGAACTATGGTCTCGTATCTTTCAAGGGATACACTGAGAGAGACGGCTCCGGCTACAGTATCCACCGAGGCCTTATGGCAGAAAAGGCATTTTTCCTTTATCTTAAGAGGCATGACAAGTCTCATGGACCTGTGAGTGCTCTTATCTCTTGATATTATCTTCCAACTCTCCTGGCCCTTAAGCCCCTCTATCTCAAAATCATCAAGGGCTACCTCATCGCCCTCAACCCCGTAGGTCTTATCTATAAGAGGTCCGTGTATAGACTTAATGGACTCAAGCCCCTCGATATTCTCATACCGTTTCACTATAAGTCTGTCACCTTCCGCACCGCCTCCAAGGGCCATTGACGTATAGAGCTCTCCAAAAAAAGCGCTGCCCAGCCTGCGCGCGTCCATAAGACCGGCGGCGCGTATAAGCCTCTCGTTCTCAAGATGAATGAGATAAAAAAAAGCAAGTAAGCCTATTACGAAGAGGCCGATTGTATAGAGATAAAATCTGCGGGTAAGTCTCATGGTTTCCAATTTTTTAAGGCTCAGTTACGCACCGTAAGTGAGTGAGAGGCAGACACGGTGTGTGAGCCGCAGGCAGGCACAGACAATAGAGGCACTCTCTTACTCCGTTAACTCACTGTAAATAAGAGCCACGCAGACCTTGTGGCGAGTGTAGAGCTGCAGATAACCCCCGCCATAATAAGCGCCAAAACATGGCCGCACTACAGTACTTAAACATGCAAGAGACAGGCCACTAAAAGACTATAAGGCCGCACTTATGAGTGAGGTCCCCTTTGCATGCTGCTCTGATGCACAGAAGTAAAAAAATATGGGTAATCAGTAATGAGATATAATCTGAATGGTATCGGAGGGTTTAGAACGCTATATTAAGATAAGCGGTAAGAATAACTCTGAGACAGAGAGGTGAGAAAACACGACTCAGCCGCCTCTTAACTCATGAGAACTGAAAAAATTATAAAAATACTCAACACCTGACCACATGGTAAGGATAAAGGCCGGTATCAGGGTTATGATACCAAGTGTGTGCAGGTCAAGACCATAATAGGGGTAATGGGCAAGCAGCGCCGCTACGGAGATTATCTGAAAGACTGTTTTTAATTTACCAAGTTTTCCGGCAGAGATAACCACACCCATATCTGAGGCAACGGCGCGAAGTCCGGTGACAAAAATTTCGCGTGAGACTATAAGGGCCACCACCCAGGCAGGCACCCTGCCTGCGGGTATCAGCATGATAAAAGAGGCCATAATCAGAAGTTTGTCTGCCAGCGGGTCAAGAAACTTGCCAAGAGAAGTAACAAGCCCTTTTTTTCTCGCGATATATCCGTCAAGCCAGTCCGTGATACAGATAAGGAGAAAAAAAATAGCGGCAACCAGGCTCAGCACCTTGCCCGGGGAGATGAGCATAAGTATAATTACAGGCACAGCTGCCACGCGGGCAAGAGAGAGCATATTGGGCATATTCAGCACATCATTGGTGCCTCCGGGGCGCATGGAGTTTTTAATGCCGCGGCGAAGTTTTGTGGTAAGGTTTTTTATCATAATGCGCCTAAGAACCTGATGAAGTAGAGTACAGAAAAATCAAGAGACCTGCCTCTCCTGCGTTAAAGAAGTATTACTTCTCGCCGTAGTTTTTGTAGTAACGAAGGACTTTCTTCACATAAGCCTCAGTCTCTGCAAAGGGCGGCACAGTACCGTATCGAAGCACCGCGTTTTCCCCTGCATTGTATGCGGCGATAGCCAGTCTCGTATCAGTACCGAATTGCTTTAAGAGGCGGCTTAAGTACTTCACACCGCCTTCTATATTATCAGCGGGGTCTGTTCTGTCCTTAACACCCATCTCAGCGGCGGTGCCGGGCATGAGCTGCATGAGCCCGCTGGCCCCTGCATCTGAGAGAGCGCCTGTATCAAAATCAGACTCTGCCTTTATAAGGGCCTTCACAAGGGCGGGGTCAACTCCGTATTTATCGGATTTAACCTTGATTATATTCTCAAGCCACTCACCTTTACCGCGCTTAACCACTGTCTCGCGCATTATCATCACATAACGGGCAGTGGTCTTCGGGGCATTGGTAATATGCATCTTGCCGCTGCTGTCAGTGTATGAATAAAAATCAGCCACACATACCGCCTCTGTGGCAAGAAGCGTGGTAATGAATAAGAAAATAAAGAGGGCCGGTATCTTCATCATAAGAGGTATAAGAGAAAATTTTCTTCTGTACTAAAATAGCAGTTACAGAGTGAGAAATCAAGTGCCCCACCGCACCACATGTTCCGTACTCATGCCATATGAGTGTATTACTTATACTGCTGCCGTGTAAAAAACAAACAGACTCTATCCCCTGAGTGCCATGCAAGGGCAAGCGGCATGAAAATAAAGGTTTGACAGGCGCTTACATTTTTTCTATTGTTAATACTTGCATCTAATAATCAAAAATTTTCCCACTTACAATACCGGAGACAATTCTTGGAGATAATCTCTGATTTTCTTATTATCGGAAGCGGTATCTCAGGGCTCACCCTTGCGCTGAAAGTCGCCGAGGCCGGCAGCGTCTCGCTTGTTACCAAGACCGATATAGAAGAATCCGCCACTTATTACGCACAGGGCGGTATCGCAGGCGTCCTTGGCCCTGATGACAGCTTTGCTTCTCACATTACCGATACCGAGACAGCCGGAGCAGGGCTCTGTCACAGCAGTGTGGTAAAGACGGTAATAGAAGAGGGCCCGGCGCTTATCAATGAGCTCCGTGAGCTTGGCATAGGTTTTTCAGACCGCACTTGCGGCGGCCTGGACCTTGGCAAGGAAGGAGGGCACTCAATACGCAGAGTGGTTCATGCCGGAGACTTTACCGGGCGTGTCATTGAGGAGGTCCTTGTAAAGGCCGTAACAGGGCACAAGAATATATCCATATACACGGACCATATCGCGGTAAACCTTATAAAAGACGGAACATCCGGCAGACACAGGCCCGGGGTTGTACGCGGCGCCTATGTGCTTGATAAAATAGCCTCAACAGTACATACATTTCTCGCAAAAAATACCGTGCTTGCTACAGGCGGGGCAGGCAAAGTATATCTCTATACAAGCAACCCCGATGTTGCCACAGGTGACGGCATAGCCATGGCCGCGCGCGCGGGGTTAACCATTTCCAATATGGAGTTTGTACAGTTTCACCCCACATGCCTTTACCATCCGCATGCAAAGAACTTTCTCATATCCGAGGCCGTGCGCGGCGAAGGCGCGATTCTGCGCCTTGCCGACGGCAGACCCTTTATGAAAAAATATCATCCCATGGCAGAGCTTGGGCCACGTGATATTGTTGCAAGGGCTATTGACTTTGAGCTTAAAAAGAGCGGACAGGAGTGCGTCTACCTTGATATGACAGACAAGTCCGCAAAGTTTATAAAAGAGCGTTTTCCAAATATATATGAGCGATGCCTCTCATTCGGCTTTGACATGACAGTAGAGCCGATCCCCGTGGTGCCTGCCGCACACTACATCTGCGGCGGGATAAAGACAGATATGAGCGGAAGAACAGAGCTCAAAGGGCTCTACGCCATAGGCGAGTGTGCCTGTACCGGGCTTCACGGGGCAAACAGGCTGGCCTCCAACTCTCTCCTTGAGGGGCTGGTCTTTTCAAGGCGCGCTGCTCTGGATATGAGCGCCTCCATAAACACGGCTCACGCGGAGCCTCTACCCTCGGTACCGCCCTGGCGCCCGGGCTCGGCTGTTCGAAGCGACGAGGCCGTTGTCATCACCCAGAACTGGGAGGAGATAAGGCGTTTTATGTGGAATTACGTTGGCATAGTTCGGTCTGAGAGACGCCTTGAGAGGGCGCTTCGAAGGATAACACTACTTGAAAAAGAGATAGAAGAGTACTACTGGGACTTTACCATTACGTCTGACCTTGTGGAGCTTAGAAACATCGCTACTGTTGCGGGGCTTATTATCAGGTCCGCCATTATGAGAAAAGAATCACGGGGCCTGCATTATAATATTGATTATCCGGAAAGAGACGATAAGAACTTCGGTAGAGATACGGAGATAAAACTCTGAGATTTTCCTGCCTGTAGTAAAAAACCAAAAACACAAAACCGTAAAAGCCGTAAAAAAACTTAACTCTCCTTAGAGCTTGTCTCATCTATCACCATAAGCGAGAGGGTCACGATCGTACCCTCGCCCTTAACGCTCTTTACGGTAATCTCACCGCTGTGGTCTGACATTATCCTGTAAGTCATGGTAAGGCCCAGCCCGGCGCCCTCTATACGGGAGGTCTGAAAGGGATGGAATATCTTCTTCTGCTCATCAGAGTCAATGCCAACACCATTGTCTTTTATTTGTACAAGGGCCTTATCATTCTCTATTTTAGTACTAATCTCAAGAACCCCCTTATCACCCATAGCCTCTACGGAGTTCTCTATTATATTCACTATAGCCGTCTTTAAGTTAATGTAATCCATATTAACAACAGGCGATGGTTTCATACAGGATACCTTTACCTCTATGTCCTTTTTTTCAAAGAGAAAGGCGGCATCCCTCAGCGCATCCTCTACTACTCTGTTAATCTCCCCCGGCCTTAATGTAGAGAGGAGTATGCCTTTATAATCATCAACCCTCTCTATCATCTTCTCAAGCCTGTTCACGCACTTCAAGATTGCAGAGGCGTATTTTTTGCACTTCTCCTCATCCGCGCCGTCACAGAGACGCCTTGCCAGCCCCCCTATGACCATAAGAGGGTTGCGTATCTCATGTGCGATGCCATCGGCCATGCCGCCAAGGGCAGCCATCTTATCGCTCTCCCTGATACGTTTCTGCAGTGCGCGCATGCGCAGCAGGGAGCGCACCCTGGCCGAGACCTCACGCAGACTAAATGGTTTTGTAATATAGTCCTCGGCCCCAACATCAAAACCCTGCACCTTGTTCTCCACCTCGCCAAGGCCCGTGAGCATGATTACAGGTATATAACGCGTCTTCTCATCGGCCTTCAAGACCTTTAAGACCTCGTACCCGTTCATACGCGGCATCATCACGTCCATGAGTATGACATCTGGATTTAGAGCTGCAACACGCTCCAGTGCGTCGACGCCGTTAGAGGCGCTCTCCACAATGTACCCCTCCCGCTCCATCTTCACGGTAAGAAGGACTACATTCCTGTCATCATCATCTACGATAAGTATAGTTGGTTTCACTCTACACGTAACCTCATCTGCTGTCTCGGAGTACCGCCTCTCTCATGGTGCGGTAATAAGACTCACTTCTTTTATCACCCATGGCGATGTAAACTTCAACAAGTTTATCAATATCCCTGATTGCTCCCTCAATAAAAGCGCTCTTCATATTAAGCCTGTATGAAAGCTTCAGCTTCTCAGCGGCCTCTCCGTAACGCTGCGAATCAAAGAGCATCACTGCGTGACCAAAGAGGTCAAGGGCCCTTTTTCTATCATTACCCAGCCACGTGTCCATATCATAAGCCCTGGTAAAATAAAGCCCGGCCTCTCTGTTCTCACCTTTTGCCGCAAGCACCTTGCCCATGGCCCTGTAGGAATCCGCCAGCACATGAGATGGTTTACCTTCGGCTCTTCCGATTATGGTAATGGCCTTCTGCACAGCAGCCTCAGCCTCATCAATCCTCTCCGCTTTAATATAAATAAGCCCCCCAAGGTTTAACAGCTCTGCGTACCCTGCTGAGTGTGAATCATGAAGACGTATCGCGTCATTGATATTCAGAGCGGCAAGAGAGATATTACCCTTTTTAAGGTAAAAATCCGCAAGAGCACCATAGGCATCTGCAAGCTTATTCTCATCTCTTGAGGCAAAAGCAAGTTGTACGGATCTCGTAATAAAACGCTCCGCCTCACTCATGCGGCCAAGACCGGTATAAGCCCTGCCCATGCCAATAAGGTCTGCCACCTGTACACCCGGAGTACCGGAAGAGCTGTCAATCACATATGCATCACGGTACATTAAAAGAGACCTTAGATAATCACCCTCAAGATAGGCCAGATGACCGCTCTCTCTTATTGTAGCAGCTCTTTTTATAAAAAAAGAGTCCTCTATTACCGAAGTTTTTTCTGAAACCGTACACCCGTTAAAAAACATGGGCACAAGAACAAGAACAAAGAGTGTTAATACCCTGCCAAAGCGAGAGGGCTTTTTAATAAGTATAAACTTAATACGTATAAAACATTTTCTTAACCTAAAAATTTTTACCACCTTCAAAGCCGTGACAAGACCGCCTTTGTGCTTATGAAAAAAATCCTCACCGTAAATCCGCCGGATGAGGAAAGATAAACTATAAAAAAACTTAACATAACAATGCGCTCTCATAAAGCAAAATAAGAGGGGCGCTTATTGGAGTCTTAGAATTATGAGAATTAATCTGTGCCGTGTGTGATGGAAGGAGGGGGAAAGTAAAAAGTAAAGACGAGATTAACCGCGTTAAGGGATTAAAAATTGGCGGATACAGTAACAAAGGGGCCTCTTAAGGCTACGCTTCCTGTATCATCATTCTGCTCAACATGAAACTTCAAGTACCTGTACCCTGCTGAGACGTTTATAAATGGCAGCGGGTGAAAGCCCACATTAGCCTCACCGTCAACAACATAGGCCATTGACCCAAGGCTCATACCTGTAATCTCAGCCCTGATATTGGCAAGAAAAGGTATGGCCAGCTGTCCGCCGATGCCAACGGCAGGTATGGGTATCTGTAAACGCGTGGACTCATCAAGACCAAAGGCAGCGTCCTTAAGGTTCACCCTGCCGTCAAGGTATTTTACCTCAACGATAATGCCAAGGCGGTTATTGAGTTTGTTGATAAGATCGTACCTGTAGCTGAAGCGGTGATAATCTACCTGCACGTCAGTGGAGACGGCTGAGAAGACGGGATAGGTCTTGCCTGCAAAGGTTATAGTGGTATCTGTAACGGTCTCACCGCTCCATGAGAGCGGAAGGTAGGCGTAACGAAAGCTGTGATTGCCAAGTTCAAGGGTTATGCGCGCCTCCGGGAAGCTCTCATGGTCGTCTAAACCAAGGTCGCTCACAAGGTTAAGGTCCGTTCCAACTACGGTGCCGCTCGTTGCAGTTACGTTTGAGTCAAGGTTTGTAAACCAGTATCTCGCCTCAATGTCAACAAGGGCGTAAGCCTGTGAACTGATAAAAAACGTGGCTGCCAAGACAAAGATTGCCGTAAAAAGTCTGCGCATTCTTCCCTGCCTCCTGTAGTGAGTTCAATACGAACAACTCTTACTCTAACGGACAGCCTAAGTATACTGAAAAGCACAGAGTCACGGTGTGACCACGGTCACCATAAGGGCATGAAAAGACTGTTTTTTTCATGAGGTTGTAAAAAACCTGAAGAAAAACACGGTGTAAGTGAGTTTTAGAGGAAAAAAGTCCGTTATAGAGGTGAAAAACAGGTTTTACTGCGGCTCAAGACCATCTTTCAGGCCCATTACAGCGCTAAATGCATCAGGGCCGTCAAGATTGTCATAAGGTCTGAACTCTCTGCCGTCAAGGGGGACCAGAATATTAAGGCTTGTAATATTCATAACCGCCTCATACCACGGCGCCTTTGGTGGCACATCGGCAAAGGTCCGCTTCTTGCGCTCCATTAAGGAAAAGGCCGAAGGCCCGGCAGCGAGCCTGCGCTGTATGTCATCGATTATAATTGCATAGTCTTTTCTGGTGACCACCTTTAAGGGTCTGAAAAGATACGAAGACGAGGGGCGTGAATAGGTGGAGGTAAGGCCCTTTATACCTAATTTCAATATCTTCATTATCTCGGCCCTGTAAGGGCTCTTAAGTATATCAACAGGCACAGGCGTACCTCTCACACCCAGCTGCACCTCATGGGACTGCAGGAGCCTGTCTACCCTTAACTCACCGATGAGTATAGCGGCAACCTCGGCCCTTGTAAGACGACTGCGAAAGGCAAGGACCACTACCTTTGGCTCTCCCTCGGCCCGTTCTATGTTGCTTAAAATCAGAGCGCTCCTGTTATAGGCGATCTGTGCAAGGCGCCCCCACCTGCCGTCTTTATCCACCTCAATCAGGGACTTATACTCTGCCATTGCGTTCTCTATACGCCCTGAATCAAAGTAGGCATTACCGATAAAGTACGATGCCGCATCGCTGCTCTCGTAATAGACAAGCTTGCTCTGCTCAACCCGTGTCTTCATGGCATGCCTGAACTCGTTCTCAACCTTCCTGAACCAGCCCGGTGATTTATAAGTTGTATAGGCACGAATAGCAGCAATGCTGCGCCTAAAATCATCCTCATTGCCTGAGGCATATTTTTTGGCGTAATAAAGTGCCCTTAATGAGGCGTTAATGGACTTGTTGTTTAGGTTAAACCCGGCGGCGGCTACCTGCGCGTAAGCAACCGCAAGTCCGCTATAGGCAGGGGAATAATGGTTATCGCAGGCAAGTATGCCATTGAAGATACCTGTTGCGAGACCGGGCTTGTTTTCCTCCAGATGAACCATGCCGTTAAAATACTCTGTGCTTATATTACTCTCTTTCAAGAGGCACTTCCTTGACGGCCCCCCGCAGCCCGCAAAAACAAGTACCGCTATAAGAAGCAGAGCAGGCACAAAAAAATATCTCCCCGGCTTAATAAGGTTCATAAGTTACCCTTTTTCGCGTTTTTTGGTCTCAACGTGAGCCCTTATCAGCGGTCCTGATAATATCACCAACCTTAAATCCGCTCCCTGTTTTTATGGTGGCGCGCGATATTGACTCATCCTGATGCGATGCGAGTACGACCTCGCCTATCTTAGACTCCGCGTGACCGATAACCCTGCCTGTGTCCGGGTCTACAAGCTCTTTACCGCTGCTGTATACGGACAGAACCGTACCCTTGCTTAACCTGCTCTTTGTCCCTGCCCGTACATAGAGGGTATCGCCCTCTACGGCAAGCACTCTGCCTCTAAAGGGCAGAGAGTTTAACTTTGCCACTATATTTGTCATTGCCTTTGTAAGTGCATCTCGAAGCGCACCGTCACGAAGGCTCATATCAAAGGTAGACTTTGAGCCAAGACCAAGAAAGCCCCCTGTTTTTTTTCTGTACTCCCCTGCCCCTGAATCAGCCACAAGGCTTTTACCTGTCTCAACGTCTATAAGCGCGTAATCCACCTGAACCCTTGAGATAACGGTCTTGGACTGCGTAAGCAGCACGTTGCTTGACTCCTCAACCTCGGAGTAAGAGGTAACAGCGCCGGAGATTCTAAAATCCACATCCTCAAAGCCCGCGCGTACGTCTTTTTTGCCTTTTTTCAGCAGTCCCTTGTCCTGAAGACGCGTGAGAGCCTTTTGCTCACGGAGGTCTTCTTTCAGCAGCACAACAGGCTCAAGACCAGCGTGTTTAACAAGCGTCCTCAGAATCTCCGTGGCAGCCTTGGCAACACCAAGGGCCTTACCCGGGGTCTTGTCCCTAAAAGCGATAATAGCCACGTTATACGCAGGGCCTCTGTAATCAATACCCTCTTTTTCAAGCCTCCCGCTCTCTCCTGTACGGCTGATATCGTCCTTTACTGAACCCTTTATACTGGGGCTGCACCCGGAAAGGATAAAAAACAAGGCAAAGATGAGCAGCGCCGGTACGGCTGCCCCCTTAAAAGTCCCTAATCTTCTATTAGTCATGGCGGAATCTCCTTTTTAATAAAACTGCGTCTCTCTCTACTCTCAGCCGCTGGCCCGTGGACGGTTACCCGGCCCTGCGGGCAGAGCTCTTAAAATTCTCCGCAGTAAGGCGTTAGTCTCAAACTTCAGATGAGCGCGGAATATACTTGTTATAATTTCCTCTCCAATGGAGAGTACAGCGGCCTCCTCCAGCTTTCTAAGCGGTATTACCCTGATTATATACCAGCGGTCAAGGCCGGGTATATCTGAAATCCCCTTCATGCCCGATGGCACTTCAGACCCTGAACCAATCTCCTTAAGTAAGGTAAGGGCCGTACCTGCTTTGCCGCCCACATAAAAGCTCTTAACACCGGCCCCTCTGGCCCAGAGCACATCTCCCGTAGTACCCTCAATCAGTTTAAAACCCGCCCTCACCTCTTTGACATTATATACACCTGTGATAATGTCATCAAAATTCAGCAGATACCCGTACACAAGCCCATCTACGCCAAGGGCTTTTGCCACGGCCTGAGGTGTGGTGTACCCTAATTGACCGCCAAGCGTAATGCCCATCTTCTCTCGAAGCAAGCGGTCAGAGTCCTCTAAGGGCATAACAGTGTAATGCCTGTAAACAAACTCGCCGTATACCTGTTTTCGTATCAGCTCTGCGCCGCCTACGTCATTAGTGGCATTATATATGGGCAATACGGCAACAGTACGAATCGGTGAGTAGGGGTTTGGAGAGATATAATATGCCCCGTGTGTAGCGCCGCAGCCCGTGAACAAAAGCAGTGAAATGAGTATAAGCCCAAGGAGGCGGAGACCATCTCGAATCATAAGAGATAATATGCCCCTGACTTATAAAAATGTGAGCGCACTGCCGCCATATGCCCCCCTCTGCTCTCTCTGAATCATATACAAAAATTCTCTGCCTGCCTGCTTCCCCCCCTCTTCCCATGAGGTCCCATAGAGCCTTAAAACCATATAAATAAGGTTCCGCCTTCAGATAGAAGAACAAATATAACTTATCATATAACATAAGAGTAATATTAACAGCAAAATTAAGAGGAAAACAATAAGTTAAAGAAAAAAGAAGGTTTTTACGCGGGAGCGGCTCATCTGAGGGTAATAGATGAGAGAGAAAATCCACAAAAAAACCCCAGGGATGAGTTTAAAAGGGTAAAAAAAAAGGAAGGGGGCTAATCACCCCCCTCCTCTCACATATATTGAATTGTGCTCGCTGAACTGCCGGTAACGGAGCAGGCAATCACTTTATTTGCCTCTCGGCACCGCTTGCCTGCAGGTATTCTCTCAGCTTGTGCAATACCACTGGCAGCCCCACGGGGGAGCTGCCGGGTACCACGGCATGAACTCCCTTATGCGCCGGATTTCATGGCCTTAATAAGGACCTCTGCAACCTCGGGCCTTGAGAACTCGGGCGGCGGACACGTGCCGGCCCTCAGCATCTCCCGCACCTTTGTGCCTGATAAGGTAATGTGCTCAGACGAATCATGGGGGCATGTCTTGTACGAGGCCATGCCGCCGCAACTCTTGCAGTGAAAGGTATAATCAAAGAACATGGGGGCTATGCCTATGGCCTCGGGCTCAAACTTGTTAAATATAAGATGAGCGTCAAAGGTTCCGTAGTAGCCGCCTACGCCAGCATGGTCTCTGCCAACGATAAAGTGGGTGCATCCGTAGTTCTTGCGTATAAGTGCGTGAAAGACAGCCTCGCGGGGCCCTGCGTAGCGCATGGCCGCGGGATATACGGAGAGCACCACCCTGTCGGCTGGATAGTACTTGGCCATAAGCGTCTCGTAGCAGTTCATACGCACATCCGCGGGTATATCATCGGACTTTGTCTCGCCTACAAGAGGATGTATCATCAGACCGTCAACTGTCTCAAGCGCGCATTTTTGAATGTACTCATGGGCCCTGTGTATGGGGTTTCTGGTCTGAAAACCCACAACGCGGCGCCAGCCGTTCTTCTTAAAGAGCTGCCTTGTCTCAATGGGGTCTCTGCGGTACTCGTTAAACTGGTCATACTCGGTACGCTCAAGCAGAGATATCTTGCCGCCAAGGAGTTGGGAGCCCATTGCATAGACGTTTTTCACACCTGGGTGTGCCTCATCAGGGGTTCCGTAAACGCGAAGGGCCTCTTTCTCAGGGTCGTGCTTGAATATCTGCTCAAGATGAAGGATGGCCAGAAGCTCGCCGTTCTCGTTATTAAGGGCCACGTCCGTACCCTCTCTCAGCTCAGCCGCCTCTGCCTCTGTGGCAGAGAGAGTAACAGGTATGGTCCAGGGCAGACCATTAGTGAGCGTCATGGTATCCATCACAGAGTGATAATCATCGTGACACATAAAACCGGCAAGAGGGCTGAAACCGCCTGTTGCTATCATCTCAAGGTCTGAGATCTCCCTCTCATTAAGAACAAGGGTGTTCATATTTATCGAGGCTTTTTCCAGATCAAGACGGGCCTTACCCTCTACGACCCTGTTTATAAGCACCCCGCCATGAGGGGCGATTAATGTATCCACCTTTGAAAATCCTCCCTAAGACTGTTTAGTTGCAAGAGATAAAGTTATATTAATCACTATGCTTCCGCAATTACCTCACAGGCGTTCTTACGATTACTTGTCGTGAAGTCCGCACTCTGTCTTCTTAAATCCGGCCCATCTTCCGGCCCTTGGGTCCTCGCCTGGCTTCACCTCATTGGTGCATGGCTCACAGCCTATTGAGGGGTAATTCTTGTCATGAAGCTCATTGTAAGGCACGTTATTGGCGCGGATATAATCCCACACATCCTCGCTCGTCCACTTTACCAGCGGGTTTATCTTCACAAGGTTGAACATGGCGTCCCAGCCAACTACAGGGGCGTTGGCCCTTGCCGGTGCCTGATCCCTTCTTATACCGGTAATCCAGGCACTAAGCCCTGAGAGAGCTTCTTTAAGAGGTGTTATCTTTCTTATGTCGCAGCACTTCTTCGGATCCTTTGCCCAGAGCTCATCGCCGAACTCGGCGGCCTGCTCGGCAAGGCTCATCTTTGAGGTATACTTCTCAGGGTTAATATTGTACCTCTCTTTAAGGCGCTCCATTACATCAATGGTCTCCTTGAAGAGCTTATTTGTATCAAGATAAAAAATCCTTGCATCAGGTTTTATCTTCACAAGCATATCCACAAGAGCAACGTCCTCGGCGCCGAAACTACAGGCAAGAGATAAGTCCTGTGTATCGAAATTATCCACAGCCCATTGAATGGCGGCCTGGGGTCCCTTATCTTCAAGCTCATCGGATACTGCCTTAAGTTCTTCTTCACTCCACTGCTTTCCTGCCATCTCTACCTCCCTTTATTCAGCTTGTATTTACTCGATGATAACGACCTCGCATGAAGCCGCCTCTTTAACCTTTACGGATAAACCTTTTTTAAAGTAATGCAGAAAGGACCTCTCCTTTCGCCTCTGTATAACGGTAAGACCTATACCGTGTGCCCTTATTACCTCAAGTATGGTAGATACATAAGGCCCCTCTTTTAACAGAGGCTCAAAGTCCACACCATCCTCCATGGCCTTTATCTGCGCCCTGCCAAGGGCCTCATACCCCCTCTGCCGGTACTCGCGCATAAGAGACTCAGATAATGTGGCCGAGGGCCTGTCGCCTGTAAAACCAATGTCCGAGAACCTCTCAGACGCCTCCTCGGCAAGCTCAGACTCAAGAAGAAAAAAAGCTACAAGCTGCCTCTCTTCCTCCCTGGCCCGCCTGACGGCGTACTCAATGGCCTTATCAGAGTACACATGAGTGGATAAAACAAGCAGTATCTTAGTATTGGTCATCATAACCTAATTAAATGAGTTCGTAAACCAAAATGGCGGGTTTATTACCATTATTTTGCATAAACCCGCCTATTTAAAGTACAGACCTATCTCAGCCCTATGAGGGGCCAATAAAAGTGCGCCATGAGGTTAAATGTAACCCAGGAGGTTAAAAACATTATCACCCCGCCCTTTGCCATATCACGAACCGATATGTAATCGCTTGATACGGCAATGGCGTTAGCCGGGGTACTCATGGGCAGCATAAAGGCCAGCCCCGCGGGAATGGCCACCACATAGGTAAGGACCTCGGGGCTCATATTGGTACGGCCCGCCATGCCAATGCTCACGGGCAGCAGAACAGCGATAACCGCGGCGTTGCTCATGGACTCTGTTAGCAGTATTGCCAGGAGCGAGAAGAGGGCTATAACCGTTATGGGCGTCTGAGCCCACTGCGTCATAATGGCGTCTACCATCCACTTTGCGGCGCCGCTCCTGTCAAGGGCAGTGCCGAGTATAATGGCGCCGCCGTACATGAGTATTATGCCCCAGTTCACGTACTCCTCAATCTCGCGCCATTTTACGAGTTTAAGGACAAATAGGGCCATAACAGATAACATGGCAATGGCGGCAAGCCCTACGGTCTTGCCGATTGTTATCCAGAGCAATATGGTAATGCCAAGTATTAAACCAACGGCGTACTCTCTTGGGCGTACCTTTCCAAGGGCCCGCGCGCGCCTCACGATTACCTTGTGGGCGTTCTCCACACCATCGATATCAACGGGAAAAAACCTCGTCAGCACGATATACCCCACGATTAAGAGGACCACCACAAGGGGCGCCACGGCCACGGTATAATCCAAAAAACCTATGGTAGAGCCCGTTGTTTCTTTGAGTATTCCCATTGCCAGCGGCACACGCGCTCCGCCAAGAAAAGTCCCAACCCCGCCTATGACAGAACCCCAGGCAAGGGCGAAGAAGAGGAGCTTTCCGTAATTGGACTCGCCGGGCCTGAGTTTCAGACTCTTTGATATCTCAAGCACAATGGGAAAGAGCATGGCCGCAACGGCATGCTCGCTCATAACAAACGAGAGGGCCGCTGCAAGCAAAAAAATGCTTATTATAAGGCGTTTCGGAGACCCGCCGTGCTTCTCCATGAGGCGCAGGGCCACTCTGTTCGAGAGCCCTGACTGCATGACCGCGCCTGAGAGTATAAAGGCCCCCAGTATAAAAAACACTGCCTCATTGCCAAATAGCGAGTACGTGGCCCCGCGCGGCAGCACCCCGAGGAGCGGGACAAGCACTATGGCAAAGAGCCCGGTAATAGCCACGGGCACTGCGTTTGAGACCCAGAGCACGAGGCATAGCAAAAAAACAGCTATTGCCCTCATCCCCCCTGTCCCAAGGCCCTCAGGCACGGGAAGCTGAAGAAAGAGGATAAACCCCAGTGCAAGCAAGAGAAAGAAAACAGGTCTCAGCGCCTTGCCGGCGAGAATTACCCATATCGGTCTTCTGTCAATCTCTACTCTCACGGGACAACTCCACTGCTGCTACGGAGAACCCTCGGGGGGGTCCTCTTTTTTAATTTTTTTAACCCTTAGCCGTCTTCTGATTGCGCTTAGCCCCCAGGCTGTTTTCATGCCAAGCCTGGACTCGTAAAAATTATCAAGAAACGGCGATGAGCTCTTCTCGTCATTTAAAAGATATCTGCCCTCAACAGGGGTAGTAACCATGCTTATATCACGGACCCAGTTGAAGTTGATGCCTTTTTTCTTAAGCGTCTTGTACAGGTGCCGGTACACCGGTATTATCACCTCTGCATCAAGGTCCGTCACATCAAGGGGCCTGTCCTTTGAGGGGCGGAATATGGGCAGTATAGGCACAACACCTGAGTCCGTAAGAAAATCAATGCCCATAATCGTAGAGCCCGGGGGTTCAAGGCCAACTATGAGGTGCGAGGCCACTGTGCCGTTTGCAAAGATACCAGCGGCGTATTTAAGGGCATCAAGAGTACGCTGTCTTCCTATAAGGCCGGCCCTGCCCGGGCATATTACAGAAAAAAGCTCCTTATCAAAGATATCCAGATTATAAAGTATTGAGTCAACGCCAAAGGCGTATGCCCTGTCTATCCACTCGTTACTGGCAGGGGGCAGGGCCTCTACCGCGACAAGGCAGTTAAAATGGGACTTAATCGCCTTTACATAGGGTTCGAGAAACTTAATGCCCCCGTCATCGCCATCGCTAAAACCTATGGAGAGGTATATTATGCCTGACGCCTTTTCCTTGAGCACGGCCTTAACTGTCTCAAGGACCTCTTCTACGGTATAGACGCGTCCGCCATTCTCAGCGGCATCGGTGCTGAAGTTCCCGGCGCAGTACCTGCACTGGGCGCTGGATTTAAAAAAACCGCACCTCTTATCAGGCGTTATAACGGTGTAACTGCCGTGCGTTACGGCAATATCACCAAAAGGCACCCCGGTAGCGGTCTTGCGGCTGTAAAACTCCGGTCTATCAAGTATGCTTACAGGTACGCTGTCACTGCCGTTGGTAAGGATATACCCCTTTTTACCGGCGGATTTTTTAATCACGTAAGGCGAGCGCACGGTAAACCAGTCTTCGCAGGGTATGTTTACAAGTATTTTTTTAGGCAGGAGTATGTCTATGCCGGTGGCCCCGCAGGCCCGCGCCTTGGCAACAGGGTCTTCAATGGCCGCCCCCCTCAGCATAAGGTCTATCTTCAACGCACCGGGGTTCTTAAAGTAATTTTTTCTTATCACAACAGTTCAACTGCCTCTTGCAGGTGCGGCTCCCCTCAGCGGAGTTAAGGGTTTACCTTAAGAGGCAAGATGACCTGCCTTTAAAGTAAGACCTCTTTACGCCTCTTTTCTATCACCGGAAAAGACCCGTCAGAACGTATCAGGTACGCAGCTCACAGGGTGCCTGCTCATAGAGCGAGAGTTCCTTTATAGTGGCATTTTCGCCGCAGAGCGCGCAATCAGGGTCGCGCCGCACCTTGACTTTACGAAAGCTCATACCAAGGGCGTCAAATATCAAGAGCTCTCCTGCAAGGACCTTGCCTATGGAGAGTATCTCTTTAATTGCCTCAACAGCCTGCAGCACACCGATAACACCGGCAAGAGCGCCAAGCACACCGGCCTCCTGACAGGACGGTACCATGCCCTTTGGCGGCGGCTCGGGATAGAGGCACCTGTAGCAGGGGTACCCATCAGCCGGCTTAAAGACAGAGACCTGTCCGTCAAACCTGAACATGCTGCCCGAGATAAGGGTCTTGCCCTCAAAAAAGGAGGCGTCGTTCATAAGGTAACGCGTTGGAAAGTTATCAGAGCCGTCAAGCACAACATCGTAGTCACGGAGCACCTCGCGGATATTCTCTATACCAAGACGGCTGTTAAAGGTATTAACCACCACATCGGGGTTAAGGGCCTCGATGGATTTACGAGCGCTCTCCACCTTTGCCATGCCCACTGTATTGTTGTCATGGATTATCTGACGCTGCAGGTTACTTACATCCACCACATCGCCGTCTGCGATGCCTATTGTGCCAACACCCGCGGCTGCAAGGTACAGAAGCGCCGGTGAGCCAAGCCCTCCTGCTCCAAGGACAAAGACCTTGGACTCAAGGAGTTTTGTCTGACCTTTTCCCCCTACCTCGGGCAGTATAATGTGTCTTGAGTAACGCTCTATCTGCTCATCTGTAAAGTCCATCTTATGAACTACCCCCTTAAAAAAAAGAGAAAAAGTTATTTCACGGTTATAGATGTAACCCTACCGCAAAAAAGCTTTATGATAAGATAAATACAACCTTTATTTATACCTTAAAAGAAACTCTTACTTCCACTTTGATACTGTTACCTCAATGGCCTCTTCCACAAAGGGCTCATCAAGCTCGGCAAATGTCCAGGACTTTGCCGTAACCTCTTTGCCGTCCTTTACCGAGAGTATTATGTACGAGTACCCGGGGTGGGCCACCTCACGGTCGTACTCCGAGGGCCTGTCGGGATGATCCGGGTGCGAGTGGTAAAACCCCATAATCTCAAGGGACTGCGCGCGTGCACCCTTATCAGCGAGGTTTATCTCTCTGGGGTCCATGAGATACCTGTCATGGGCGCGCTCTTTATTGAGGTTAGTGCACCTCTCGGTGTGAAATATCTTCCTGTCCCCCATCATGGAGTTGCCTATAAGAACGCCGCAGCACTCATGCGGATACTCCAGCTTGGCGTGCTCAATCATATCGTCATAAAATTCCTTTGGAACATACAATTTTTCTTTTTTCCTGAACTTTGAGAGCAGACCCATGACTTACCCCTTAAGTTTATTTTTAAGTTAAGAGGGCTCTTTGCCCCCATATTCTTCTTACGCGTATCTGTCTGTAGAAAAAAATGCTCTTACCTGCAAAAACTCTAAAAGGGTCTCGCAAAGGCCCTTTAAAAAAATCTCAGATTTTAAATTTTAAAGTTAAGAAGGTCTTGTAAATCAATACGTAATGAAAACAATTAAATCGTGCGTCATGGGGTACTTACTTCCTATTGGACCCAAAGCACCACTACATATAAACTCCGCACTACCCCGGTTATCTCACCCCGGCACCCACTTGCCCCTGCGCACGTCCCCCCTGCCGCCCTATGTACCCTACTCCCAGAGACGTGTGGAGAGGTATTTGTCTCCGCCATCGGGAAAGATGGTTACCACCACTCCCTCGGTAAGGCCGCTTGCCACCTTAAGGGCTCCAAGCATGGCCGCCCCTGAAGACTGGCCCACAAGAAGCCCCTCTTCTCTCGCGAGCCTCTTGGTCATCTCATAAGACTCCTCTGTTGAGGCAGGGACCTTGCCGTCAAGAGAGTCCTCGTGATATATGCCCGGCACTATTGATGAGGCCATGTGTTTAAGACCCTCAAGGCCGTGCATGGGGTTATCAGGCTCTACAGCGATGACCTGAATATTGCTGTTAAATTCCTTTAGCCTGCGCATGGTGCCCATTATGGTTCCCCCTGTGCCGATGGTAGTGACAAAGTGGGTAATGGCCCCGCCTGTCTGCTCTATAATCTCAAGCCCTGTGCCGTAGTAATGGGCCAGGGGGTTTGAGGGGTTGTTGTACTGGTCAAGCTTGCAGTACTTTTCGGGGTTAGCCACGTATAGCTTCCACGCAAGGCGTATGGCCCCGTCAGAGCCCTCAAAAGGGCTTGAGAAAATCACCCTCGCCCCAAATGCGTCAAGTATCTTTTTTCGCTCTGAGCTTACGTTCTCCGGCACCACAAGCTCCACGCGGTGTTGCTTTACGGCGCCTATCCAGGCATAGGCAATGCCCGTGTTGCCTGATGTGGAGTCCAGTATTATCTTTTCCTTTGTAAGCCGCCCGCTCTTCTCCGCGTCTTCAATCATGCGCAGCGCGGGTCTGTCTTTTACAGAGCCGCCGTGGTTGGCGGACTCAAGCTTGGCGTATACCTCAACACCGCTCGGCAGGTCTTTTGTAATCCTGTTTATCCTCACAAGAGGCGTATTACCAACAAGCTCAAGGGCCGAGAACCGTGCCTTGCCTGCCGAGGGTCCTTTCTCTGCCTCAAAACTCTCCAGTGTATTGTTTTTTCTCATTCAAGACCTCTTCCGCGGTATTGGACCAATAATAGAGAGTCCATGTAAAACCCCTTTTTTTATAAGGTATTTCTATTACCTTAGTAAAAATATCAAGTATATAAATTTATAATACCCTACCGCATTTGTCAAGAATAATTTCAGCGAATTTACGGGAAAAAAGAAGGCTGATGAATACAAAATACCCGCTCTCGGCCATGTGTTCAGATGGTCTCAAGAGCGGGCAGAAAACATACAGACCAGAACGGAGCTAAACTATAATATCCATCTCAATAGGCTCGACCATTACACCGTTTTCCGTAAAAAAGTCCATGGCCTTCTCTATCTCAGAGGCCTCGCCCTCAAGCTCAAGGGCAACTATTCCAATCTTATCCGTTACAGAAGCCTGCCTGATATTGGTTAAGACCTTGAATTTGCGCGAACACAGGCAAAGAAGAGGCTCCTTAACCTTATCGGAGGGATAAGTAAGATAGACCTTTTTTTTCAACCCGCACCTCCGCCGGCTATGGCCGGGATAATGGATAACTCGTCATTATCAGAGACGCTGGTATTGAGGTTATCCTTAAAACGTATGTCCTCGTCATTGAGATAAAGATTTACAAAACGGCGGAGGTTGCCGTCGTCCTCGCAGATCCTCTCTTTGAGGCCGGGGTAGTTCTTCTCAAGGTCCTCTATAACCTCGGTAACAGTAGTCCCCTCGGCCAGAACCTCATCGTTGTCCTTTGTTATCTTTCTGAGCGGTGTTGGTATCCTTACCTTTACTGGCATTTCGGCCTCCTTAAAAGTTGAATTACAGGCTACTCAGAGACTTCTATCATAATCCTGAATGAGCCGTCGTCTTTAATTACCTTGACAATCTTATGTCCCTCTTCCTTGACGCTCTTTGGCACGTTGGCAATGGGTTCGCCTGCATCAAGAACCACCTCAAGAATATCCCCGGGGTCCATGGCCTCAAGCTTAAGCTTTGTCTTTACAAAGTTGGTGGGGCACATTACGCCCCGTAGATCAATGCTCTCTTTTGCCGTTATATCGTCCATATCCACCTTTTATCACTGCTCTTCTTAATCGTTATCCCTGAGGGAGGTTATATCATCTCGCTAAGCGGTACATAAAGCCGACCGCGGTCTTGGCGCTCTTGATTCTTTTAACGTTTCTCTTAAGTACCACCTGCTTATAAGCTGTCTTTACCAGACCGGCCCCTACTAATATCAGCCCTGGTCTATAAGGGGCCTGTCAGTAGGCGGATGCTCTGGAACCACGGCCATGTCTCCAAATACCGGGGCCATGTGCTTAACATAACTATCCATGCCAAGCCTCTGAAGCGTGCTTCCTATCCTCTCGAAACTCTTGCCGTTTGCCTTGTACCACTTTACGGTCATATCAATGGCATGACTTACCTTGTCTTCAGGGAGAAAGCGGCATACCTCAACGCCCTCGAGGGGGTGACGGCCGTGTTTACCGCCTATGCGTACGATAAATCCGTGACGCCTGGGCTTCCAAGCCTCTGTTGGGCAGGCGCGAATGCAGTCAGCGCAGTAGAGGCATTTATTAACATCGAATATTGGTTCACCTGTATCGGGATGGGCCTCAATGGCGCCTTCCTTACATGCTTCAGAGCAGATGGTGCAGCCCGTGCAGAGGTCCTGCACCCACTCGGGGTCTACAACGCCCTGAAAACCAAGGTCCATCTCAACGGTTCTTGAGCAATCAATGGGACAGCCCGAGAAAGAGGTCTTGAACTTATGGGGCGTATTTGTGCCGAAGAATTCTTTGTCCACCATACGGGCCATGGCCTGCGCGTCTATAAGTCCGTTGGGGTTGTACTCGCATCCACCGCAGGCAGTAGGCACCCTGACACGGGGGCCGCAAGAGGCAACCTTCTGCCCCAGCGCCTCAAGCTCCGAAACCAGTGCGTGAAAGTCCCTGTAATCCACATAGAGTATCTCAAAGGATTGACGGTAGCTGAAATGCACCATGCCTTCTTTGCTGTATTTTTTGGCAAGCTTTGAAATCTCAATAAGCTTATCCGTGGTCATCATGCCGCCCGGACAGCGCAGCCTCACGGTAAAGAGGTCTTTCTGCTTCTGCTTTATAAACCCCCCGGATTTAAGGTCATTGAAGTTAACCTTTCCTTTGAGTTTCTCAAGGTCAAGGTCAACCCTGTTAGTCTTATCCTCTATGTAATGGTCCGTCATCTAAGTGGCCTCCTTGAATAAGCCCCTCGTACTTAAAGGGGAAGAAGTAGCATTATGAGGTTAATTTTTTTATTATAACAGAGTAGGGCCTTTGATTACAACAAAAGCAGCGGTAAAAGAGAACTTCGCCCCTCTATAACAGGACAAGAAAGAACCGCCGCCTCAGGACTTCACTTAATAATCCCCGCTGTACTTTACCGCCGCCGCTTAAGAGCCCGTCTTATTTGATAGCGGCTTTTTTCATCTTGCCGCCATCCACAAGTGCGTCGAACTCGGCCAGCTTCGCCTCTATTACAGGAGGCTCTGAGATCTTGCCCGCAAGGCACTCCTGAGTCTTAAGGCCGTTACCCGTAACAGAGATAACAATGGACTCGTCACGGGCAATGCGTCCCTGCTCAATGAGTTTCTTTGTCACCCCTACCGTCACGCCGCCTGCTGTCTCGGCGAATATGCCCTCTGTCTCGGCCAGGAGCTTCATTGCCTCGATTATCTCATCATCAGATACGTCCTCTGCCCAGCCGCCGCTATCGCGAATGGTACGGGCTGAATAAAAGCCGTCCGCGGGGTTGCCGATAGCAAGAGACTTTGCGATGGTATCGGGTTTTACCGGACGTATAAGCTCGCTCTTTTCCTTTACGGCAGTTACTATGGGGGCGCAGCCCGTGGCCTGCGCTCCGTATATCCTGGCAGGAGCGCTGTCAACAAAACCCAGGGCCTTGAACTCTTTAAATGCCTTCCATATCTTTGTAATAAGAGAGCCCCCGGCCATTGGCACGATAACGTGCTGCGGCAGCTTCCACCCAAGCTGCTCGGCTATCTCGTAACCAAAGGTCTTTGAACCCTCTGCGTAAAATGGCCTGATGTTAATATTTACAAAGGCCCAGCCGTATTTACCGCCTATCTCGCTGCAGAGCCTGTTCACCTCGTCATAGGTGCCTTTTATGCCAACAAGGTTGGTGCCGTAGACAATGGTGCCCGTAATCTTGGTCTGCTCAAGGTCGTAGGGCACAAAGACGTAACTGTCAAGGCCGCAGGCAGCGGAATTTGCGGCAACGGAGTTGGCAAGGTTGCCCGTGGAGGCGCAGGCTATTACGTCAAACCCCATCTCTATGGCACGCGAAATGGCAACGGAGACCACGCGGTCCTTAAAGGAGAGCGTGGGAAAGTTCACGGCGTCGTTCTTAATGTAAAGCTCCTTTACACCAAGTGCCTCGCCGAGGTTATAGGCCCGTATAAGAGGCGTAAAACCCGAGTTAAGGCCAACCGAGGGCTCGGCGTCTATGGGAAGAAGCTCTCTGTATCTCCACATATTGGGCGCCCTGCCTGTAATAAGGTCTTTTGTAAGCACCTTGGCAATATTATCATAATCATAATCCACCTCAAGTGGGCCGAAACAGAGCTCGCAGACATGGATGGGGTCCAGGGGATATGTCTTTGCGCACTCCCTGCACTTTAATCCTTTCATGTACTTCATATAAACATCTCCTGTAGAATGACTTTACGTTAAATATTTAAAGTTACAAAACCACCTGTATCCACGCCCCCTGTTCACACATTGAGAGAGCGGTCTTGGGCAAAAAAAAACCCTTCTTTAATAAGAAGAGTGTCCAGTAATTCTTCTTATCTTCCAGAGACGTTTAACCGTCTCTGCTGGATTTAGCACCTGTCATACCTTTTACGGTACCGGTTGCTGTGGTTTCATCGGGCCAGTCCCTCCGCCACTCTGGATAAGATATCCATTATTCAATTGTATTGATAACTCTAATATATTTTTATAACCCTGTCAACACTATTATTAAATAGATCTCAATAGAGACCGCCTCAGGCACCGTTGTCTCAGAGTATACTTTTCTTTGCCCTCTCAAAATTATTACTGTAAAAAATACCGAAGGGTTCTCTCAGATGCTGCCGCATTAGAGCGTTCGCTTAAATGAAATAATACTTACCGTGAGGGCGACAAAAGAAAAACCAGCAAGAAAGAGCAGGTCCCCGGTAATGGTGGCAAGCCCGGCGCCCTTGAATATTACGGCCTTAAGGGCGTGCACGGAGTAGGTCTCGGGGTTTACGGCGGCAAAGTACTGCAGCCACAGAGGAAAGCTCTCCACCGGATAAATGGCCCCGCTTGGAAAGAAAAATATGACGTTAAGAAACCCTCCCATAATGCCAAGAATCCTCGGGTGAGTGGCCCGTCCCATGACAAGGAACATCAAGCCCTGAAGCGATAAGGCCGAGAGGATGAATACGGCAAGAACAGAGAAAAAACCCGTAAGGCTCAGCAGCTCCCAGAGATACATGCCTGCCGTCAATGTGCTTAAAAAGAGCACGATAACGGCAAGGACGGTAGTGACCATAAGCCCGCTTATAACAAGGGCCACGACTATATCGAGTTTGGATAAGGGGGTTAGAAAATAACTCTCGTCAATACCCAGAAATCTGTCCATCACCACGTTAAAGACCCCTGTTGTCATGGCCCCTATGAAGATGGCCATAATCACAACGCCGGGTATAAGGCCCTGGTCGTAGTCAATCTTGCCGTAGGTGTTTATGGCCCGTACAAAGACATGACCACGGCCCTCTCTAACGGGAATAAAGTCCACGGAGACCTCTCCCACGGCCCCTCTTACGGCTTTTTCAATGGTAGCCGAGGATATAGTCTCCACGTTATCAAGAAATAACCCCACATCAGCGGTCTCGCCGCGTATGACCTTCTTTGAAAAATCACGGGGGATGATAAGCACGGCCTTGAAGGTGCCGTCGGCAAGGGCCTCCATGGCAGAGGACTTGTCTGTTACGGTAAGAACGCGTATAGTGGCGGGGCCATGCTGCACGGCGCGAAGGTTACTGAGGATACTGCGCCCGTACTCGCCGTTATCCTGATCCACCACTGCTACGGAGAGACTCTTCAGCTCTCCCTGAAAGCTCGAACCCATGATAATGAGATACACTATGGGCATGGCTATGGATACGCCAACCACAAAGGGGTTGCGGATAAATTTCCTGAGATCTCTCTCTATTAAGGCGTATATACGATGCATGAGACGGCCTCTTAATCCCCTGCCCTGCTTTTATAAAGAACAGAGGTTTAGACTTATGACATTTTTCTTGGAACACCTGCGCCGATAAAAAAGCTCACCTTCTTTGCCCCTTCCTCCCTGATGGAACGCCCCGTAAAGTGGATAAATACATCCTCAAGGGTCTGCTCTTTAAGCACCATCCTCGATACCGTGGCCCCGCGGGTCTTGAGGCCCTCGAGAAGCACGGGCAGAACACTTACGGCGTCTGCCACGGATACTACGAAGTCGTCTCCGCGCGCTGTGCATGAATGCACCATCTCTATGGAGGTTATCCAGGACTCTGCCTCACCCGGAGTTATACCCGAGAGGCTTAACTCAATAACATCCTCACTGGGTATCATGGCCTTAAGCCCGGCTACGGTATCAAGGGCCACGATATTGCCGTTATCAATAATAGCCACATGGTCGCAGAGCGACTCGGCCTCTTCCATGTAATGAGTGGTAAGGAGCACGGTAAGGCCGGACTCCTCTCTGAATTTACGGAGGATATCCCATACAACATGGCGTGTCTGAGGGTCAAGGCCCAGAGTGGGCTCGTCAAGGATAAGGAGCGTGGGCATATGAACAAGACCGCGGGCTATCTCAAGACGGCGACGCATGCCTCCTGAGAAAGTAGCCACAAGGTCAGCGGATCGCTGCGTGAGCCCCACGAGCTCAAGGAGCTCATCAATACGCGCGCGTCTTTTTTTACCCGATAAACCGTAGAACCTTGCGTATATATCAAGGACCTCACGCGCCGTAAGGTCAAGATCCGTGGTCATGGCCTGAGGCACCACGCCTATCTGCCTGCGCACGTCATTACAGGACTTGACTACATCAAAACCCGCTACAGCGGCGCTGCCGCTTGAGGGTTTAATAAGCGTGGAGAGTATCCTTATAAGCGTGGTCTTGCCTGCACCGTTAGGCCCTAAGAGGCCAAAAAAATCACCCATTGGCACGGATAAATCCACGCCGTCAAGGGCGGTTTTCTTTCCATACACTCTTTTAAGACTTCGCGTCTCTATGGCAAGGCTCATATAAAAGCCCCACTAAGAGGCAGAGCCGCTCTACTTATCACCAAAAAAAATCCTCACCCTGCACGTCATGCCGGGTTTTAACAAACCATTGGACTCAAGGAGGCGTACCTTTATCCTGAAGGTCTTAATATCGTGGCTCACCCTGATGACGTCTTTATGCGTTGCAAACTCTCCCATCTGCCCTATCTCGCTTACCTCTCCCTTAAAGACACGATCGGGCAGACCCGGCACGCTTACCTCCGCGCGGGTACCAAGTCTTACACGCGCAAGCTCAGTCTCCCCTACATCCACCCTTGCCCACATATCCTGAAAGTCATATACGGTATATATGGCCTTGCCGGGCACACTCATCTCACCGGCCTCGAATGCCTTATACGCAACCACTCCGTTTATTGGGCTCTTAAGCACGGCGTAAGTGAGCCTTGTCAGCAAGACCTGCTCCGTGGCCTCGTCCTTGGCGCGCCCCGCCTCTGCCGCGCTAATGGCAGCTGCCGCACTCTTTACGGCCACACGGGCGCTTCTAAGCTGCGCCTCCTCTGCCTTTACCCGTGCGACTGCCGAATTTAAAGAGGCCGCTGCAGACTCATACGCGGCCTTTGCGCTGTCAAACTCGCTGCTTGATACAAAGCCTTTTTTTACAAGAACGGAGATGCGTTTATACTCCTTCTCTGCGTCTGCGGCAAGAGACCTTACTCTCTCCACCTCGGCGCGTGCGGACTCAAGTTCAAAACCCACGGTCTCTACGGCCACGCGCCTGCTCTCAAGTGCCACACGGGCCTCTCTTACGCCAACGGCAGAGGCCGCAACAGTGGCATGGGCCTCTGCCGCAAGGGCCTCCAGCTCTCTCTTGTCAAGACGCGCCACAACCTGATTAGCGGTAACCCTCTCGCCTACATTACAGCAGAGCCAGTCTATGGTCTCGGCTATCTTTGGCGAGAGGGCCACTTCCGTGGCCTCTATAGTCCCGGTGCCGCTCATGGCATTGGCCGTGCCACTGTCTTTACTCCTTCCAAGATAAAGAAATACAAGGCCAAGGATGACAAGTATTGCAATAATGGGTAAGACTTTTTTAAGGACCTTCAATAAACCACCTCTTTCCGTGCACTTACAAAATCAAGACGCGGATTAAACATAATTAAAGTTAAGATGTTAAAATCATATCTTTATAGAATAACAGAAAAACCGGTAAGCCTCCAAAATTTTTTCTTTTACCGCAGAGCCCTGCCCCGCGCCGCCTCCTGTCGCGCATCTTATAACCGGCACCCTCACGAGCCCTTGACTGAGGTAAGGCAAATATAGTATAAGGTACTCTTCACAGGTCACCGCCTTTTCTACAGGCGGCAGTTACAGAGGTTATCCCGTGCGGGCGTGATTCAATGGTAGAATGGCAGCTTCCCAAGCTGCACACGTGGGTTCGATTCCCATCGCCCGCTCCACTGACTTTTTCCAAGAATACAATCTTCCGCCCCAACGCATGCGCATAAGCCGTCCTTGCAATTAACGGGAATAATGGTATATTTTCTATATACTCGAAATCCGTTATAAGGCCCATTTCCACGGGCTGCTTACCTCTAAGAGGAGGCCAAAGATGACTCCGGCGAGCACGAAAAAACTCAGAAATCACATAAATGGAAAATGGCTGGAGAGCAGAGGCTCTTTTATCAAGGACCTTAACCCCGCGGATACCTCAGATGTTGTGGCGCACGTACCTGTCTCCACAGAGGCAGAGGTGGATGAGGCGGTACATGCCGCTGAGGAGGCATATGAGGGGTGGCGCCTCACCCCTGCTCCAGTAAGGGGAGAGATACTCTTTCGCGCAGCCGAGTTACTGCAGGAAAACAAAAAAACCCTTGGCGCCCTTGTTACCCGTGAGATGGGCAAGATTCTCGCCGAGGGTCTTGGAGATGTGCAGGAGGCCATTGACATGGCCTTTTACATGGCAGGCGAAGGCCGACGCCTCACCGGCGAGACCATGCCCTCGGAGCTGCCGTCAAAGGACTGCAAGACCTTTCGAGAACCCATAGGGGTATTCGCCCTTATTACGCCATGGAACTTTCCAACGGCCATACCCGCGTGGAAGATATTTCCCGCCCTTATCGCAGGCAACACCGTGGTATTTAAACCCTCAAGTTATACCCCGGCGGCAGCGGCGCGCCTTGCGGAGATACTTGTTGAGGCCGGGCTTCCGCCGGGGGTGCTTAACCTTGTGCACGGTAACGGGCGTACCGTTGGAGAGTACCTTGCCACTCACCGGGGTGTAAACGGTCTCTCCTTTACAGGCTCATCTGCCGTTGGAGAGAAACTCGCGCGGCTCTGCGCCGGGCCAAAGAAACAAGTCTCCTGCGAGATGGGCGGCAAGAACCCCATAATCATCATGGAGGACGCCAACCTTGACCTTGCACTGGAAGGGGCGCTCTGGGGGGGGTTCGGCACTACGGGTCAGCGCTGCACGGCTGCAAGCAGGCTCATTGTCCATGAAAAGGTCTATGATGAGTTTCTCGGTATGCTCAAAGCGGCCACGCAAAAACTGACCATTGGCAACGGCCTCACCCCCGCCGTAGATGTAGGCCCCCTTATAAATAAAGACCAGCTCAACAAGGCCCTCTCCTACGTCAAGGTGGGGCTGGACGAGGGGGCAACCCTTGTGCTTGGAGGCCGCGCCCTTACTGATGGGGATCTTAAAGACGGATTCTTCATGGAGCCAACAATATTTGGCGACGTCACCCCTGAGATGCGCATAGCCAGAGAAGAGATATTCGGCCCCTTTGTATCCGTAATCAAGGCAGATTCACTCACACATGCCATTAATATCGCCAATAACGTGGAGTACGGGTTATCCTCGGCCATATACACTAATAACGTAAACTCCTCTGCCGTAGCCGAACGGGACCTTACGGCAGGCATTGTCTACATCAACGCCCCCACTATCGGAGCTGAGATACACCTGCCCTTTGGCGGCACCGGCAGGAGCGGACTTGGACGCAAAGAGGCCGGTGGCCGCTGCGGGGCCATTGATATGTTTACCCGAATGAAGGTGGTATACAGAGACTACAGCGGAGCGCTGCAGAAGGCTCAGATTGATTAAGGGGTTATGTAATAAGCCCTCGGCCCTGCTGCCCCGCACAGCCAGTAAGATGAAAACAAAGGGAAATAAGTAATATAAAAGGCAAAGATATTTGCAAAAGGATTTGGCCGATGATATAATCGCCACAAAATCACATAGGAGGTCGCCATGAGCTCTGTAAAGTTCACTGGTAGCGAGGTCATAGAAATGGCCTTAAAAATAGAAGAAAACGGTCTGAAATTCTACACGGACGCCTTTAAGGCCGCTAAAGACGAGACTACAAAAGCCCTCTTTAAGAGACTTGCCATAGAAGAAGGGCACCATATAAAAATATTCGCTGATATGAAAGAACTCGTATCCGATGAGTACGTATCCCAGGGTTTTGACCCTTACATCACCGAGGCCTCTGAGTACCTTCGCTCCATGGCAGACAGCGAGGTCTTTAAGAGCCCCGAAGACGGCGGAAAGTTTGCCGGTGAGATAGCTAACCCCGCCGAGGTGCTTGACTTTGCCATAGGCATGGAAAAGGATTCTCTTGTTTTTTACGGCGAGTACGAGAAGGTAATAGTGGAAAAAGACAGACCCGTGCTCGCGGCCCTTATAAAGCAGGAAGAAGAGCACCTTGAGACACTCATTGAGCTCAGAAAAGAGTACAGCTGAGGCCGGCGCGCTTCAATAACCCAGGAGTTGATATATCATGACCGAATACGTCAAGACATACCACTGTCCTACATGCGACGGACTTGCCAGCGGCCGTGGACACCTTTGCCACCCCAGGACCGAGGCCATGCCCTTTACCTGCGAGTTCTGCGATAAGACCATAGATGATGCGCGCCATGTCTGCGGCGCCATGCTGGACAAGATAGAGTATATCTGCAAAAAATGCGGAAGGCTTGCCATATACGATACCATGCTCTGCGAGCCTGTGCCTGTTGACGCGGACTGAGCTTTTTCATACCTGTTATTCTTATGTTTACTCAACAGAGATAAAGACAGAGGGGAAGTTATACCTGACCTCCTTACTCATATAACCCCCCATCTAACTGAGTTAAAGTGGCCAACTCCAAATCGCATCTCAAAAAAGCCAAAAATTTTCTAACCTCCGCCCTTGTCTTTCACACACCGGTTAAGGCCCTATCAGCCCACGGCCTTTATGTGGAGGCATCGGACGGACGTACTTACATGGACCTTGCCTCAGGGCTTGCTGTTTCCAATATCGGACACGCGCACCCCGAGGTCGTCCGCGCCATTACAGAGCAGGCGCAGAACCTTATCCACTCGGGCTGTATCTTCCACTACGATAGCATCGTGGACCTTGCAGAGAGGCTTGCCTCCATAACCCCGAAGGGTATTGACAAGTTTTTCTTCTCAAACAGCGGTGCAGAGGCTGTTGAGGGGGCCATAAAACTTGCGAGAATCACCACCGGACGACAGGGGATCATATCCTTTCTCGGAGGTTTTCATGGCCGCACCTTCGGGGCCATAACACTTACCACCTCAAGCGCGAGATACAGCAGAGGCTGCCACCCTCTGCTGCCGGGCGTTTATCATGCCCCCTATCCTTACTGCTACCGCTGTCCCCTTGGCGATACCCCGAAAAAATGCAGCGTGCAGTGCTTTACCTACCTTGAGACCATGCTCACTCGTGAGATTACCCCCGAAGAGGTGGCCTGCATGATAATCGAGCCTGTGCTGGGAGAGGGCGGATACTGCCCTGCCCCAAAAGAGTTTCTCGTAAAGTTAAGAGAGCTCTGTACAAGACACGGCATCATGCTCATATTCGATGAGGTGCAGAGCGGTTTTGGCAGAACCGGAGAGTGGTTTGCCGCACAAAGCTACGACGTAAACCCGGACATTCTCACCATGGCAAAGGGCATAGCCTCGGGTTTGCCCCTCTCAGCCATTGGCGCATCAAAAAAAATCATGTCCAAATGGCCCCCCGGCGCCCACGGCACCACCTTTGGCGGCAACCCCATTTCCTGCGCCGCCTCACTTGCCACCATTAACGTCATTGAGAGCGAGGGGCTCTTACAAAACACGCAAAAACTCGGCAAAGTCGCTCTTAGAGAGCTGAGAAAAATAGCCCGCTCACACCCATGCATTGGCGACGTGCGCGGCATGGGGCTGATGATAGGCGTTGAGTTTATAAGGAAAGACGGCACAGCCGATGCGCCTCTCCTTCAGGAGGTCATGGCCAAATGCCTTGATAAAGGGCTTATAATTATTGACTGCGGGGTAAATAAAAACGTAGCCCGCCTTATCCCTCCACTTAATATAACAAAGGCCGAGCTCCTGCTTGCTATCGAGATATTCAAAGAGGCCCTCACTTGATAGCCGAAAAGCCTTCTTCAAGGCAGGTCTTTTTAGCCCTTACCGGTGCGCTTACGGTCCTTCTGATATCGGCCGCATTTGACTCAAGACTCGCCTCCCTTAACCCGGGCACCCTTACATCCTCTGTTGCCGAGTTCTTCAGCCTCCTTGGTAACGGCGGAGTCTTAATACCCGTAAGTCTCATACTAATGGGTATTGGCCGAAAGCTTAAAAACACTCATCTTGCCGCCGCAGGAAAAGAGGCCCTCTACGCCATACTGCTCTCCGGGGTTATTGCGCAGCTGCTAAAGGCAGTATTTGAGAGGCCCCGTTTAGCGCATGTTTCAGAGTACATACTTCACGCCCTCTCGCACCCGTCTTTTTTTGATCTTACCGGCAGGTTCAACTCCTTTCCATCAGGACACACCGCAACGGCCTTTGCCATCTCCGTGGTGCTTGGCAGGCGATACCCGCGCCTTCGCCCTCCTCTGTACCTTACGGCCGTACTCATCGGGCTGAGCAGAATCGCGCTGGGCTCTCACTACGCCTCAGACGTAGTTGGCGGCGCGGTGCTGGGCCTGGCCGTGGGCTGGCTGCTAACCAGAGGGAGGGGTGCTGATTTTGATAAAAAAAAGTGGGTTAAGGCTGCCCTTGCGCTCCTTGTCATCTCAATATGCTTTTTCAAGCTCGGGGGCTACCTTGTATTTGACGTGGACGAGGCCGTATTCTCCGAGGCCTCGCGTGAGATGGTGGTAACAGGCGACCTCATTACCCCCTCATATAACTTCGAGCCTCGATATGACAAACCCATACTCTTTTACTGGGCCATGTCCGGGGCCTTTAAACTCTTTGGTACCTCGGAGTTCTCGGCAAGGTTTCCTTCTGCCGCCTTTGTAGCATTGCTTGTCCTCTTAACCTTTGTATTTGTGAGACGCTTCAAGGGTTTTAACGCGGCGCTCTGGAGCAGCCTCGTGCTATTGCTGAACCTTGAGTTCTTTGTATACTCACACTCCGCGGTAACAGACATGACGCTGGCCTTTTTTATCTCAGGGGCTTTATTTTCAGCCTACGGTGCGATAAAAACAGGGAACAAGTGGCTCTACATGGGGTTCTGGGCCTCTTCGGCCCTTGCCATGCTTACAAAAGGGGCCATAGGACTGCTATTTCCCGTCTCCATAACATTTATTTACCTCCTTGTAATAAGAGATTTTTCCTCTATAAAACGCTTCTGCAACCCACTGTACATACTATTATTTCTCCTTATCTCCATGCCCTGGTTTCTCCTTGAGTACAACGCGCGGGGCTGGGAATTCATAGACGCCTTTATTATAAAACACCATATTCACCGCTTTACCGGAGTTATCTCAAGCCACGGAGGGCCCCCGTATTTTTACGTGCTTATACTGCTCATCGGATTTTTTCCATGGGTTACGTTTCTTCCCGGTGCCGTAATAAAAGGAATTAAAGGGGCACGCAAAGGGCGTGAGAATAAAGATATTTTTCTATTTACAGCGATATGGTTTTTATTCATATTTATCTTCTTCTCAATCTCAAAAACAAAACTACCAAACTACATCTTCCCTGCCATACCTGCCTGCTCCGTACTTGCAGGTCTGCTCGTGGCAAGGGCCTTAGAGCGCGGCAATGGCAGGGGTTTTGCTTTTACAGGTGCTGCGATTCTTGCTTTTATACTCTCTGCCGCCGCCTTTTTAACACCGCACCTTGGCGTAAAAATGGAGATACCCCTTCCCTCAACTCTCTTTACGGGCCTTGGAGTAATCTTTCTCCTAACAGGTGTTTTTTCCGCGCTCTCCATTAAAAATCCACGCAGGTTCGCCCCTCTTATCGCAGCCGCCTCTGTAGCGCTTCTTGTGTTCTTGCGCCTCAACGCCATCCCTCCTGTAAACTCCTTTATGCAGCGAGACCTCTATGAATTCGCAACATACGCGAAAAACACGGGAGCAGCCCTTGCTACATACGAGATAAACCAGCCCTCTATTGCTTTTTATTACGCGGGAGAAAAGATACTAAAACTCGAAGGCAGTACACTTGAAAAACTGCACGTGGATAAGAATAAAACCTTACTTCTCATTACAAAAACAGAACGCATAACACAGCTGCCTGATTTTACTCTTATAGATAAAGGGCATGACTTCGCGCTGCTGAGGAAAGAATAAACCTCCACTTTCTTTTGGAAAAAAGAAAGTTAGCAAAGAAAATCAAAAAGGGGCGGCCTCTCTTACATGGCCGCCCCTTTTTTCACATGTACAGGTTAATGCTGCAACTCATGGCGTAACATCGATAAGGACGCTATCAGAGAACATGGGGAAATCCATAACCCCGTTCATGTTCATGTCTAAATCAAAGTGAACAGCATAAGCGCCTACGGGAAGAGTGGAGCTGGAGAATATATTACGTGTAGCAAGAGGCACGAGCGGCCCGGCATAGGTAATTACAGGCGTAACCGAAGGCACCCACCCTGAACTCAGCGTATACCAGTATGAGCCAAATATAGAATCCGCCCATACCCACCAGTCAGCATTATCACCAAAATAAATACTCGGTATCATGCCCCCGTCTACAGAGACAAGGTTACCCGCGGTTACGGTAACAGGGACATCAGAGCCGTTTGCCTTTAGATCCGGCACAGGGTCAATGCCCTGATAGGTCTGGGCCCTGAAGTCATTGAAAACCCCCCAGTTATTCTTCTCAGCAATGGGTATCGTGGCGTTGTCGTTGATGTTAGTGACGTGATATGTGTACTGGTTCCAGATGGTTCTGGAGGGAGGCCAGCGCTGGATAGTCCCATAGACCTCGATGCCCGTGTTAAGGTTGGGCCTGTCTGAGTTGTTAAGCGCGGTTACTATCTCGGCAAAACCATCGTTGTCCACGTCAAGTACTATGGGTTGCTCCAAGAGCGTAGCCGAGGGGCCTTCGGTCTGAAAGAGCACCGAGCCGTCCACACCGCTGAATATGCGCAGAAACTGCTCATCGCTGTACACAATCTCAGAGGCCCCGTCGCCGTCAAAATCAAAGGCCGTTGCGCCGGCGCCACCGGAGCTGAGGTCATGAATTTGGGCCTTCCACTTGTAGGTTCCGTCTTGGTTAAATACAGTGTATAAATCGTACCCTGCAACGCCTATATCAAGCAGACCATCTCCGTCAAAATCAGCTACCAGAGGAGGGCCTATGCCGCCTGCGGCCGAGGGTAAGGCGATGGGGCCCCAGATGGGCGTGCCGTCATGAGCTACCATATATACACCCTGTGAACCAACTCCAACCACCTCTGGAAAAGGGTCTTTATTGAAATTTGCCACTGCGTGACGCGTACCCATTACAGCGGACCAGTAGATAGTCCCGTCGTTTCTGTATGCCGCATTACTGGATACAATCTCCGGTACTCCGTCAAGATCAAGGTCCGCTACAACAGAGTCGTATCCTGAGCCTGCCGTTCCCACCCAGCGCATGCTTCCGTCGTTATTAAGTACAGTGCGGCCTGCTATAACCTCGGGCACGCCGTCGTTGTCAATATCGGCTATTGCCACGGCCTTTCTGATGCCCACTATCACCTTGCTCGTCCACTTCCAAGTGCCGTCATTATCAAAACACATCACCTCGCCCGTCTGTTTAATGGCCAGTATCTCGGGCAGGCCGTCATTATCAATATCCCCTACGGCAAGGTCGGAACCAGGAGCCGCTCTTAACGCCGGGTCAAGTACGTTAAAGTACTCCGTGCCGTCGGCGCCGTGAAGGGCACGCAGTATACCATCGGCCTGCCAGGCGCGATGCTGATATGAAATAAAAATTACCTCCGGTATTCCATCACCGTCAAGGTCAGCGGACTCGGGAGACATCATTACCTGAATGTATGTTGGTTCCGCAAGGGTGCTGTTCCACCTCCACTCAAGTCCCGGCACGGGAAAGACCGCCGCCGTGCTGAGGGAGGCAAATACAAAAACCGTAAATAAGAATACCGCTGAGAACTTCAAGAAGTTTGATAATCGATTCATGACGATAACCTCCGGTTGAGAGTTGCTTGATGAAAAGATATACATGTACTCCAACCCCTCAGAAGACAGGGGTGTTAGGTGTTTAAAGAGTACGGAGCGCAGACAAATACCTGCATCACCTGGCTAAGGCATGCGCTCGCAGCGAGACTGCTTAGACAAAAAGACTACTCATATCAGGTGCTGATGATCTTTAATGAAGAGTCTCTATGTTTTTGTATTGCGTATAAATATATTACATCCAATCATAAAAATTGTCAAATCACAGGCCGCTCGGCCTCCCCCTGCCCTTGCCTGCCTGTACTCATGCTTGATTTTCACCCTTAATAGGGCTATCCTCTTTTTATGAAGAAAAAAATAATAATCATGGGCGCAGCGGGAAGAGATTTTCATAATTTCAACGTGCTCTTCAGGGATAACCCCGAGTATGAGGTGGCGGCCTTTACGGCAACGCAGATACCTTTTATAGATTCAAGGTCTTACTCGGCCGAGCTTGCCGGCACTCTCTACCCTCACGGCATACCCATATACCTTGAAGATCGGCTGCCTGAACTTATAAAAAAACATTCCATAGACGAGGTCATATTCTCATACAGCGATATCTCATATAAGGCGCTTATGAGTATGGCCGCCCTTGTGAACTCACTTGGAGCCGACTTCATACTCCCTGGAAGCGAGAAAACAATGCTGCCCTCAAGCCTCCCCCTAATCTCCATATGCGCCGTAAGAACAGGGTGCGGCAAGAGCGCGCTGACACGTTTTACGGCACGCATTATAAAAAAAGCAGGCTTACGTCCCGTTGCCATACGCCACCCCATGCCATACGGTGTCCTTAACAGCGCAAGAAGCGTTCAGAGGTTCGCAAGCCTTGATGATATTAAACGTGAAAAATGCACCATAGAAGAGATGGAGGAGTACGAGCCTATTGTGGCCGAGGGTTTCGTAGTTTACGCAGGCACGGACTACGAAAACATACTAAAAAAAGCCGAGGAAGAGGCTGATATTATAATATGGGACGGCGGGAATAATGATACGCCTTTTTATAAAGCAGACCTTGAGATAGCCATAGCCGACCCCCTGCGTCCGGGAGACGAGCGTTCCTACTATCCGGGAGAGACAAATATAAGACGCGCCGGTCTTATAATAATAAACAAGGCCCGCTCCGCAGATGCGAGTACCCTTAAGACCCTTACAGCAAGTCTCAGAGAGCTTAACCCTGAGGCCCCCATAATAGAAACGGCCTTTGCCCTTCATGTAGACGGAGACCTGGCAGAGGGCAAAAGAGTACTTGTAATTGAGGACGGCCCAACGCTGACGCACGGGGGCATGGCCTTTGGCGCTGGTGGGGCGGCCGCAAAAAAACACGGATGGGTTCCTGTTGATGCGCGCGCCTATGCCTGCGGCACCATCAAGGATACTTTTACAAAATACCCGCATATAAAAAACCTGCTCCCTGCCATCGGATACTCCGCCTCACAGGTAAGAGACCTTCGTGAGACCATAAACGCCACGCCATGTGATGCCGTGCTTATCGCCACCCCCATAGACCTGACAAAGATTATAGAGATAAAAAAACCGTGTTTAAGAATCACTTATGAGATAGACGATTTTCAGGAACACGGCCTAAAGGAGCGTATTAATGAGTTTCTAAAAACCACGGCAAAGAGACCATCATGAGAGGTTTTACCGAATACCTTGCACACAGATACATTGCGGGAACAGAACGAGAGCATGCCGTCAAGGTCTGCCGCGAACTTAATAAACTCGGGCTCCTGGCTACCATTGACGTACTTGGCGAAGGCGTTACTGATGAAGAGCACGCATCAGAGGCAGTACAAGAGTACCTTGCACTTCTTGATGATATACGCAGTACCGGCATAGAGGCCTCCATTTCCTTAAAACTAACTCACCTTGGCCTTGATATCTCCCGTGAGCTTACTGAGAGCAACCTTAGAAAAATCCTTAAAAAAGCCTATGTACTGAATATTTTTACTCGCCTTGATATGGAGCGCTCGAAGTACACAGAGGATACGATAAATCTCTTTCTTAAAGTGCATGAGGATTTTCCAGACTCCGGCATTGCCATCCAGAGCGCCCTTGTACGAAGCAGTGAGGATGTAAAAAGACTTATCAAGGCCGGCGCAGGCGTTCGCCTTGTAAAGGGCGCATACATGGAGCCCCCGGGTATTGGTTTTCAGGAGAAAAAACTCGTTGACGTAAATTATATCTCCCTCATGGAACGTCTGCTTCTTGAAGGCAAAAACACGGCAGTGGCAACACACGATGAGGCCATGATAGAGGCGGCCAAAGACTTTACGCAGAAACACAATATCAGCAGAGAGAGTTTTGAGTTTCAGATGCTTCTCGGCATAAAACGCAGACAGCAAAAAACCCTGGCAGATGAGGGTTATAAGGTGCGGATATATGTGCCCTACGGCAAAGACTGGTTCGCCTATGTACTGCGCCGTCTAAGGGAGAGAAAAGAGAATATTTACTTTGTGGTAAGAAACCTGCTGGACTGAGTGCGGCACTTAAAAGAGGTTTTAAAAAAAGAGCTTATCAGAGTGGCGAAACAGCGCTTTAATTTGCGCCGCAGTCCTCAGACGAGCCTTTTATCTTCAGCACAGTGTGCCATATGGCAGGTATAACCACTGCCAGGTTTTCCCGCACCGCGCGGGGGCTGCCCGGCAGGTTTATGATAAGAGAAGTGCCGCGTACACCGCAGAGCGCCCGTGATACCATGGCATAAGGGGTTTTTTTAAGGCTCTCGGCGCGCATGGCCTCGCTCATGCCCGGCAGCTCCCTCTCAAGGACCGCCCTTGTGGCCTCAGGCGTTACATCCCTTGGCGTAACTCCCGTACCGCCGGTGGTAATCACAAGGTCTATTCCCTGATTATCTATATAATCAATGAGTTTCTCACTGATAAGAGAGACTTCATCGGCAACAATATCACGAGCCACTATCTTCGCCGGCAGATCTATTATGAGGGACGCAACCTCCGGTCCGCTCTTATCCTCACGCTCACCAATGGAACCTTTGTCGCTGACAGTAAGTATGGCCGCGGTTATAATGGACTTATCTCTTACATCACTCATATTCACACGCTATCAAGGGGTGTCCGTAACCCAGACATCACCTGTGGCAGTAGTCTCGCTCTTCCATATTGGGGTGGTGCGCTTTAACTCCGTAATAGCCCACTCGCAGGCCATAAAGGCATCATTTCGATGGGCAGAGGCAGCTACAATAAGCACAATATCCTCGCCTATATCAATGTGACCCACTCTGTGAATTATGGCCATCTCTATAATGTCAAAGTTCAGAAGGGCACGCTTTCTTATATCCATGAGCTTTTTCTCGGCCATGCCCGGGTAGTGCTCAAAATCAAGGCCCTTAATATCTACGCCCTTTGAGAGGTCTCTGCCGGTGCCTGTAAAACTCACCAGCGCGCCAATGCCTTTTGAGGTTTTCTTAACCTCGGCCTGAAGCGTATCTACTGAAAAAGGACCTTCCTGAATCGCAATAAGCGTACTCATATTTTTACCCTAAGTATCTGTTTTTAAATAATATTAACCGCCTGAAAAAGGCGGCAAAAGCCCCACCACATCGCCGTCTGCCACAAGCTCATCATCTCTTGCGAACTCCTCGTTTACCGAGACCAGCACAGAGCGCGAATCAAGGACCTCTGAAAGCGCGGGCATGTCTTCTTTTAGCAACTGTTTAAGCTCAAGCACAGTAATGGGCTCACTCACCTCGTACTGCCTGGCGCCGGTACCGGAGAGCTTTTTCAGCATGGCAAAAAACCGTACCTCAATCATAAAAGAATAATATCTCCAAACATCTGAGGTTTATGAGGTATCAAAAAGCACACCTGCGGCAACTTCATCAAAGATAAAAAGAACAAGAAAAGAAGGGTAGAGATTCCTTTACCTCTCACTTCACCTTGTGGTCAAAGGTCCTGTCAAGATTTATAATATCACGTCTCGCGGCCTTTGCAAAGAGTGCGGTAAAGGAATCTCCATCGGTAGGGAATTGGGCGGAGCCATAGTAGGCTTGAAGGTTTTCTTCGAGGAAGGATTTGTTGAGCAGAGGTGTGTCTTTTATGGCGGTGACAACGGCCTCAATAACACGCCTTACATCACCGGCAGTCTGCGGATAGATTAATCCGAAGACATCATCACTAAGCCTTACTACATAATCAAAATTTCTCGACTCGTCTTTTACTATTTCAAAGAACTTTGCCGATATGGCCTTCATCTTATTCTTTGATATATCCTCAGGCCCCACAATACGCAGAGTGGAGAGGATAAACTGCTTATCCATACGTCTTGCCCTGTTAAGCTCTTCTTCAACTTTAATCTCCAGTGCGGCCATTGGCGCCACTTCGCGCTCCTTGTGCCCGTCTCTGCCCTCACCAAGGGCCCTGAATACGGTTACATCAAGTGCGCGCTCGGCAAAGAGGAGGAATCTCTGCAGTATAGTGGCGTCCTCATCAGAGAAGGCCCCCGAGTACATTGTATCCTCATATGTCTTGTGAAAGAGCGTCAGTACGCCTTTTATCTCACCATCAATATAAAGGGGTACGGAAAAAACGCATTTAATGGAAGGCGAAGCAGACTCAGAGAACTCGCGTGAGACAGGTTCTTTTTTACGCAGAACCTCAAGTACGGTCTCTTTCTCAATGTAATGAAACTCCTGTCTCAGCCCGGACTCATCAAGGCCGTAAGAGGCGGCTGTCTGATAACGCCTGTCATCTTGCTCAAGTCTCAGCAGAGCGCCGTCCGCTGCAACGGCATCCGCGGCCTTTCTGGCTATAAGGCGCGTGAGCTTTACCTTATCGGTAACCGTAATAAGCTCAAGACCGAAATCATCTATGCTTGATACTTTCTTCTCACGGCGATTCTCCATATCCACATGCATGGACCTGTACACGCTCTCGGCCACAAGCGTTCTGATGTCTTTTAGAAAAGACTCATGATACGTGGATAACCCCTCTGCGGAGACAACCTGACCGCTGAGAGTACCTACAAAATGGCCGTTACAGACCATTGGGAGTGAGATATACAGTTTTTTCAGATTGTCTTCCTCTGTTCTGTCTACGAGAAAGACGTCTTTTTTCGTATCCATGGCAAAACCCTCAATGCCGTGGCCCTGCCTGATGCCGCCAAAGAGCCCGAGCCCGCCCGTACCGCCTGTGCTTGATGCCTTCAGTATGAGGCTCTTTGTCTTCTCATTATAGAGATAAAGCAGGCATGTAAGCCCGGGAACCTCACGGGCTATCCTCTTAACTATGGCTGTAAGGTCTTTTTCTCCGGGCCTCTCAGAGGACATCATGCCGTCAATCTCTTTCCAGAAGGAGAACTTGGCCGCGTCTGAACGAATCTCTTCGTACTCAAGGGATTTATATATTACCTTTGCCGCAAGTACGGCAAAACCAGATAAAAAGTCCAGATCCTCATTGGAATACAGGGACGAGGACTCACTGGAGCTTACGTTTATCACCCCTATGACCTTATTCTCAATCTTAAGAGGCACGCTCATGGCGCTCTTGGCGTCATCCCTCTCCATTGGCCTTACGTACTGCACGGGATCTGCCTTGCCTGATATAATAACGGCATGGCCGCTGCCCGCCACATAACCGGATACTCCGGAGCCAATGGGTACGCGTATCTTTCTTATCACTTCTTCATCCATGCCGCATGCCGAATCAACGCGCAGGTTGTTCTCAGCCTCATTGACAAGCATCATGGAGGCGCGCTGGGCACCGGTAAACTCAACTACAAGCTTTAATATTACGGAGGTAAGCTCTTTTCTGTCGGTAATAAGATACAGAGCGTTCACTATCTCTCTTAGAGAGGTAAATATAGCGCCCTTGTTGCCGCCCTCCTTGCCCTGCTCAAATGAGCCGCGCACCTCCCAGAGGAGCCTTGCGCTAAGGGGACCGAATTTTTCCATCTCAACAAAATGCGGGGACTTCAAGAACTCAATACTCTCGCTATCCTGCTGAGTATCTATAATGGCGTTGACCTCAGTATCAACCTTAATATCCGAGAGGTTGTATGTAGTAGTAATATTTAAACGCGGCGATAACCTGTACCCCAGCTCGTTGAGCTTGAATATCATGGCATCCCTGTTGCTGTCAGCGATAATGCGTATATCAGTATCACTGTCCGCAAGGAGTATGGGCAGAAGGCGCAGAGCCTCTTTGTTGGCGCCTATGATGGCTACATGTTTCTTACCCATCTCTAAATCCTCTCCAGTATATTGAGCTTAAGGAGCTTATCAAAAAGGCTTACCGAATCATCGGCGTAATCCATAAGCCCCGCCTTATCAATGCCCTCGGAAAACCCGCTTCCACTCTCATCAAGAATCTCGGCAGAGACATCTTCATCAATGGAGTGCTCCGGTGCCGGCGCGTCTGGCTCGACCTCGAACTCTCCGTCCTTCCATGATAAAAGCTCGCGCAGCGCTTCACGCCCGGTCTTATCACGGTAAACAGTATGAACAATTACGCCGTCGCTTATATATATATGACCGAAACCAAGGGGCGAGGTAAGGTGTACGGCCGCGGTCCTGTGCTCGGCCACAAATATCTCCAGGATATCCCGTGGTCTTATATCGGCAAGTCTGCCTTTTACGCTCATAACATCCTCTTGAATCAATACTTAAAATCTTTTTTTTGTGTGGAGTACAACAGGCATCTAACTAATCATGAGAGTATAAGATGCAAAAGATATGCCAAAGTCAAGTGCTTGTTTTATATGGGTTTTAAGAGAGAGGGGTGTGAATAAAAACGCACTTTTTTCATACTTCTGTAACTTTTGTCATATCAGAGGGTACTTGGGAGGCATAAAAACACATAACTAAAACCAAGACCTCCAAGGCCAATGTCACGACCACGGAGGTTGAGTGGAGGTTAAAGAATTACCGCTGAACTCATGCCTACTCTCTAATCTGGCCCTCGCCGTAGACAATGAATTTACGTGTTGTAAGCTCCTCTAACCCCATGGGGCCAAAGGCGTGTATCTTGGTGGTGGATATGCCTATCTCCGCGCCGAGGCCAAGCTCAAAGCCGTCAGAGAACCTTGTTGATGCATTAACCATGACAGTGGAGGAGTTGACCTCCCGTAAAAACCTCTGCGCAGTGGCATAGTCTTTGGTAACAATGGACTCCGTATGGAGAGAGCCGTACTCCTCTATATGCGTAACAGCAGCGGAAAAATCATCAACTACCTTTACCGCCAGTACAAGGCCGAGAAACTCGGTTGCCCAGTCCTCTTCAGCGGCCTCTTTTACACCATCCAGAATACGGCATGTCTCCGTGCAGCCCCGTACCTCAACACCTGAGGCGCTGAGCCTTTTATACAATAAGGGCAAAAACTCACCTGCAACGGATTTATGCACCAGAAGGGTCTCCATTGCGTTACAGACCCCTGGGCGTGAGACCTTGGCGTTAAAGGCAATATCCAGTGCCATCTCCATATCAGCGTGTTCATCTACATATACATGACATACGCCCTTGTAGTGTTTGATTACGGGTATCTTGGAGTTCTCTACCACAAAACGTATAAGCCCCTCGCCGCCGCGGGGGATAATAACATCAATATAGTCCTCAAGGCGCAGCATGGCCAGCACGGCCTCTCTATCTGTTGTCTCAACAACCTGAATTGCCGCCTTTGGCACACCAACCCTCTCGCATGCCTCATGAAGCACAGAGGCTACGGCAAGGTTTGAGTGAATGGCCTCGGAGCCGCCTCGAAGTACTACGGCGTTACCTGATTTAAGGCATAGCGCAGCGGCATCGCTTGTTACATTGGGCCTACTCTCGTATATTATGCCCACTACGCCAAGAGGAATGCGCTGCTTGCCTACAAGAAGCCCGTTTGGCCTTTTCCACATCCCCGTAACCTCGCCTATGGGGTCAGCCAATGCCGCCACCTCACGTAAACTTACTGCCATGGAGTTCAGGACCTTATCCGAGAGCCTCAGCCTGTCTATCATGGCATCACTTAAGCCCTTTTCCCTTCCCGCAGCAAGATCTTTCTCGTTCTCTGCCTGCAAAAAGTCCGTTTTACTCAGGATGCCATCGGCCATGGCCAGAAGCGCGTTGTTTTTCACCGTTGTAGAGAGCCTGGCCACAATACGTCCCGCTGCTCTCGCTCTTCTGCCAAGGGCAGTAAGCTCTTCAGTAATGCTCATTGTCTTGTCCCTCTCTAACTTTTAAAGTTATTACAGCACCACCAGATTATCCCTGTGGATAACCTCGTCGTAGACCTTATAACCGAGTTTATCCTTAATCTCACGGCTGTTAAAGCCCTTGATTAGTTTTATTTCCTCTGAGCTGTAATTGGTAAGCCCTCTGGCGAACTCCATACCCTCGGCATCTACGCAGTGTATGACCTCGCCTGACTCAAAGACACCATCCACCTCCAGAATACCTGAGGGCAGAAGGCTTTTTTTACCATCAAGCAGTGCCCTGCGCCCGCCTTCGTCTATAATAACCCTGCCTGTAGGGCGCGTGGAAAAGGCTATCCAGTGCTTGCGGCTCGTAAGCCTCTGTTTGGCGGGCAGAAAAAGCGTGCCAATAGACTCACCCTTAAAAATTTTCTTGATAACATCGCTATTAAGGCCGCTTGCCACAATAGTAGCAACGCCAAAATGCGCGGCCATACTCGCGGCCAGCATCTTGCTCCGCATTCCCCCGGAACCCAACGGGCCCGCAACATCCCCGGCAGACTCAGGTATGGTCTCCCCTACGTCACGAACAACCGCTATCCTCCTGGCCCTTGGATTAGCTCTCGGGTCACTATCATACAACCCGTTGATATCAGTAAGAATTATAAGCAGATCAGCGTTAACCAGGTTTGTAACAAGGGCCGATAACTCGTCATTATCGCCAAGTTTTATCTCTTCTGTGGCCACGGTATCGTTCTCGTTTATAACGGGAACAATGCCCATCTTAAGGAGCGTGCTGATGGTATTACGGGCGTTCAGAAACCTCTTTCGGTCTTTTAAATCATCATGAGTAAGAAGTATCTGCCCCATGAGAAGGCCCTCTGCGGAAAAGGCCTTTTTGTAGTTCAGCATGAGGTTCAGCTGACCGGCAGATGCAACGGCCTGAGTCTCCGGAATGGTAGCGGGTCTTGCGCCAAGGCCCAGCACCTTCATGCCTATGGCAACGGCTCCGCTGGACACAATGACAACTTCCCTGCCCCCGGCCTTAAGGCCTCTCACATCAGCCGCGATTCTACGAAAAATATCGCAGTCCCCGGCCAAGACAGCGCTGCCTATCTTTAATACAAGGCGCCTGGCGCCCTTAACTATCTTTTCCACTCTTTATACCCCTTATCCGGCTAAGGCAGAGAATCACCGCCCTGCCAGCCCCCCTTCTCCCTGCTTCATCCTCTCAAGCTCGGCGCCTACGAACTTTACAAGCACTTCAACACCCTTGCCTGTTACAGCTGAGATTGAAAAAACCTTTATACCTGAAGCATGGAAAAAACTCAAGAGTTCTTCCTCCAGCTCCTCTGTGCCGGTAATATCGGTTTTATTAAGTACAACAACCTGAGGCCGCTTTGAGAGCGACTCGTTAAAGGACGCAAGCTCCTTGTTTATCATGAAAAAATCTTCCTTGGGGTCCCTGCCCGTAAAAGGAGATAGGTCAAGAAGGTGGAGCAGAAAACTCGTCCTCTCAACATGCTTTAAAAACCTTATGCCAAGCCCTTTGCCGCTATGGGCACCCTCTACAAGGCCGGGCACATCCACGATGATGAACTCGGAAAAATTGTCTTTTTTTACCACACCCAGCATGGGCGTAAGCGTGGTAAAGGGATAATCGGCAATGCGAGGTTTGGCCGCCGAGATACGAGATATTAACGTGGATTTACCGGCGTTTGGCAGCCCTATAATAGCCACATCAGCAAGCAGCTTGAGCTCAAGCCTTATATCCAACTCCTGACCCTCTTCACCTGGCTGGGCAAACTTCGGGGCCTGCTGCCTTGAACTCTTAAAGTGCGCGTTACCCTTGCCGCCTCTGCCGCCCTCAAGAATACGTATCTCATCATCAAGGTCCGTAATATCGGCGATAACAACACCTGAGGCCGCGTCTAATATCAATGTGCCGCAAGGGACGCCAAGCACTATATCCTCACCCTTTTTACCTGACTTATTACCGCCCATGCCGCTCTTTCCCGAATCCGCCGCATAACTGCGCTTGTATCGAAAATCCAACAAACTCGCAAGGTTAGGATCGGCACGCATAATCACTGCGCCGCCGCGGCCGCCGTCACCGCCGTCAGGACCGCCTCTGGGAATGAACTTTTCACGGCGAAAACTTACACAGCCGCTGCCGCCGTCCCCTGAGCATATTGTAATTACAGCCTCATCTATAAATCTCATCTTTTAAAAACCTCCTTACTTTCTTTTGGAAAAAAGAAAGTAAGACAAAGAAAACCAAAGGGAGAAGCTTACAGCCGGCTAACGATACATTATCTGCCCACAGGACCTTATATAAGAAAGTAAGACAAAGAAAACCAAAGGGAGAAGCTTACAGCCGGCAAACGATATATTATCTGCCCACAGGACCTTATATAAGAAAGTAAGATAAAGAAAACCAAAGGGAGAAGCTTACAACCGGCTAACGATACATTATCTGCCCACAGGACTCACAAATAAAAAAGGGCGGAATATTAAGAGGTTCACTATCTCCTCTTACTCCGCCCGGCTTTGATATTAAACTCCCCTTACTCCGCCCCGTAACCTTAATAAAACCCTGATATTATACGGGTAATATGTTTACGAACTTTCTCTTACCCTTATCAACAAACTGAACAGTACCGTTAACACGGGCGAAAATAGTGTAATCTCTGCCCATTCCCACGTTATCACCGGGATGCACCCTGGTGCCGAGCTGTCTTATTATAATGGAACCCGCAGGTACCGTCTGCCCTGAAAAGCACTTTACTCCTCTTCTCTGCCCGTTACTGTCCCTGCCGTTTCTTGAGCTTCCGCCTGCTTTTTTATGAGCCACCTCTGTAGCCTCCCTCGTATTAGTACTTTATTTCCTCTATCTTTATTCCCGTAAAATCCTGCCTGTGACCCTGTTTTTTCTTATAACCTTTTCTTCTCTTTTTCTTGAAGACTATAATTTTCTTACCCCTGCCGTGCTCCACTATCTCGGCCTTTACGCTGGCCCCTTCCACTACGGGAGAACCAAGCTTGAAGTCTTTACCCTCTCCCACGGAGAGAACCTCTTCGAGATTTATGGTGGCGCCAACCTCGCCTGAAAGTTTTTCTACCCTTAAGGTATCGCCCTCTGTAATTGTATACTGTTTGCCGCCTGTCTTGACTACCGCTTTCATTGTTATGCCTCCGTTATTATTGGAATTTTATATATTATTTCATTTATCAAGGGGTGTCAAGGTGTTTTTAGGTTTTTTTAAGCAAACAAAGGCAAAAACAGTGCCGTATAAAGCCTGCCTCAATTAGCCTGTATACGGGAGAAAAGCTGGTTTGGGGCTAAAAAACAGACAGATACTCTTTCGCATACTTTTTTGTAGGAAGCTTGAAAAAAGTACAAGTCCATCGTAAAATCTACGGGACACGAGAGGACATGCCTGGATCAATAAAATGTTACAGGCCAGGATACTACCCCCCTCTCTCAAAGCATATACCCTTCTCTTATCTCAAATGAGATCCGGATGCAGGGAATAACTCTATACAAAGATGGATAATATTCCATGTTCTTCAACAAACACTATCCCTGCCTTGATATGCTGCGCTCAATCGCCATTACTCTTGTCATGCTCGCGCACTTTAACGCAAAACTATACCCCCTGCCTAAAACAGGTTTTTTTCAGCTTTTTGTCTCCAAGGGTTGGAACGGCGTTGGGCTTTTCTTTGCTTTAAGCGGTTTTCTAATAGGGGGGCAGATAATAGAGGCGCTGCAGAGAGACTCTTTCAGCTTTAAAATATTCTATATTAAACGCTTCTGGCGCATATTCCCTCCATACTACTTTTCTCTTCTCATAGTTATAATAATATACTTCATCGGTTTAGCAGATAACAACGTCATACAGTCAACAAAAGAGACTCCGATTATCCTGCGAGCACTTCTATATCATGTGTTTTATCTGCAAAACTATATCCAACCACCTATTTTGCAGGCAGGTCTCTACTGGTCCCTTGCTCTTGAGGAACAGTTCTACATACTGGCTCCCGTGCTTCTTTATATAGTATGGCGATACTTCAAGCCCTTTTTCACCCTGATTCTAACTGGGCTGATACTACTGGCCATGACCATAAGATTCTTACTCTATACTCCGAGTGTAAACTGGTTATACGATATAAGGTTTCCATTTCAAACACGATTTGACAGCCTCTTATTTGGAGTACTGGCGGCATATCTTTTTATATTTTATAATCGAAAACTTAAAGATTCATCTTTAGTCAGAGTTATGCTTTTTTTAAGTTCTTTTGCTGCCATAGTGGTCTTCATGGCTGTAGATAATGAGACTAATGGTTACTTTAATACCTGCTGGTTCTTTTCTTTTACGGGTTTTGGCTTTGCCGCCTTAACCTTATCCTTAGTCATCAGCTCCTTTGATTTATATATACACAGATACCTTAAGAAGTTTTTCACCCTTGTAGCCAGGCTGAGTTATACTATGTACCTCTACCACTTGATATTCATCTTCCCTGTTGGAGAGATTATAATCAAGGTCCATAAATATTTTGGATTTCAACCAAGCATCACTGGTTTCATAATAAGTTTTGTCGTATATTTTGGTGCCGTATTACTCATCTCCGCCCTTGTCTATCGAGTTATTGACAGGCCGGCCATGAATTACAGAAACAAAATCCTCAGTAAAAGCCTGAGTAAAGGAGTTGGTTAAAAAAACCATAACCACGCAGGTCGGCAATACCGAGAAAATATTTTATTCTATTTCTTGATAGAGAGATTATAGAAGAGACCTACGGGAAATATGCTAGGCCAGGTTCTTCTCTTAGAGGGTATGTATTAGAATTACCTGCGCATCTTCAAGTGCCCTGAGTTCAAGGTCTTCGCCTCTTAAAAGGTCGCCGTCTCTCACCTCAAGCTCACCTGCCTTTGCCCTGCCTACGGTCATATAGGCCATGAAAGGACCTTTACAGCCACATTCTCGCCTACGGAAAGGTGTGCAACCTCCACTACGGTTTTGGCGGCAAAGGTATCACTCTGCCCGACCGCACCGCCGTATACGCGGGTAAGACCTGGGCCCGGTTTATATACCTTGTACCCTGAGAGCTCTCCCTTTTTTTCAGGCAAGACCCATATCTGAATCATGCGGTTCTTTGTATCATCGGGGTTTATCTCATTATGTGAAAAACCCTCCCCGCCTGCGCGCTGAACCTGCACGTCATTGGCGGCAAGACCCTGCCCGTGCTCCAGCGTGCCCTCGTGTGCGATACGACCCTTCACGATTACGGAGATAACATCAATCTCTTTATGGTCATGCATATGCGTCTCACCCTTTGGGTTAAAACGCGCGTCAGCCAGATAAACGAACCTGCCAAGCCCCGACCACGCGCCTGTGGCCGCGTATTCGCCAAAAAGTTTAGGGTCAGTAACAAGGCGATGTTCTTTAAGCCCGGCAAAGCCGCCAAGTGGCAGGTCATCCCTGTGAAGGATGGATATTGTCATAATTTTATTATATCAGAGTTTTATTTGCCATGCGGAGCGGGTACTGATTTATGGCGGGAGAATCATTTGTATTGGTGGGCAATGCCCACCCTATACAAAACAATTAATAAAACGATTGGGCGAAAGAGCAAGAGAGGTTGATTTGGAAGATCATGATTTGATGGGTTACGTTTCACTTCACCCATCCTACAAAACTACGGTTTTATAACCGCCATATCAGGCAGATTTTTATATACCTCAAGATATGTCTTACACCTTGATAGCGTCTCAACAACAACCTTTAAAGGCTCATCCCATATCTCAGGCAGGTCCGCCTCAAGCCTCATATCTGTTGTAAAGGCCAGCTGTTCCTGAGGAGGGCAGAATTGGGCGTCAACACCCGCTTTGTTGCCGCGCGCGTCAATACGGTACCATCCATAATTCTTCAAATGCACCGCATTAAGGCCGTGAAGTGAGTATTGGCTTCCATGGCCGTCAATACTTAACCTTTGATAACATAGACCGGCTGGAATGCCGTTGGCACGAAGCAAGGCGGCAAGAAGGTGGCTCTTTGCGTAACAATAACCTGTCTTATGTAATAGGACTTCAGAAGCTTTGCAGGTTACGGGGTTCAGCTTAAAATCAAGGCTATGCCTGATATTATCCCTCACCCATTCAAAGGTCCTCTTTGCAACCACTTCATCAGAGACAGCGCCATGAGACGGCTTTTCAGCTAATTCCATTATTGAAGGGTTAGTCCAATCAATAATCTCTGTTGATTTAAGGTATTTTTCCATAATTGTTTTCAAGTTAAGAGTACAATCAAGCCTGCGCGGCTGATAAAAACGAGAAAAAGAAGGTTAGTAAAAAAGGTTTATTGTATCTTTCTGAAAATTAAGGTAGAATAAATCCATTCTCATCTAAATTTAGTATTGGTGGGCCATGCTCACCCTGCGAAATTACTTTTAAGGGGGGGGGGTATTGTCATGGTCTATTATCTTGTCTCGCTTGCGGAAGACAAAGACATGACGCAACGGCCGTTCTTCTGGATGAGAGACAGTGGAGATAAATGGGAGAACTTCGTAAAGGGCAAATATCCCGCAAAAGATGCCTTGGATATAATCTCCAAGAAAGTGGATATTGACGAGATAACAGATCTTGACTGGTCCAGAACTCCGCTCTACAACAGTGAATATAAGGCCGGATGGCTCTCACGTGAGGGCCGGTTCTACGGATGCCCGGCCTACTATCATGACAAGTTAGCCGCCTATGTGCTCGGTATTAAGGTGGATAAACTGGAAACAACTGGTTGGGCCAGGATTTTTGGTTGCAATAACTACAGCTCAACGAGACGCCTCAGCTTCGATCAACACGGATGGTTAAGGCGTAATGGATATACTGTTTATGGTGATTAATTAATTTAAAAGCTCCTCCCCCTTCTCGCAGAGTTTTCTTCTTCTCTTAAAAATCCAGGTAATAAGATCAGCCCTGCAGATACAGTCTTGGCTGTCAAGCCAAAAGAGGTTGGGTAGAGCGTAAGCGAAAAACAACAAACCGCGGCCCCCTCTACCCGCCAAGCTCCTTCAAAAGCCTCTGCACCTCGGTAACGGTATCTTCCACCTTGACTTTGTTCTCTTCGCCCGTGGCCCTCACCTTTACCTCAACAAGGCCCTCGGCAAGGTTTCTCTCCCCTATGGTAATTCTTACGGGTATACCGATTAGATCCGCGTCCTTGAATTTTATCCCCGCCCTTACGTTCCTCTCATCAAAGAGCGTCTCAACACCGGCCTCTGTAAGCTCATTATAAATACCCTCGGCAGCGCTCATGGAGGTCTCGTCCTTCACCTTAATCACAAGGACCTCTACGGCAAAGGGGGCAAGCCCCGGGGGCCATATTATACCCGCCTCGTCATGGTTCTGCTCAATGGCAGCCGCCGCTGTCCTGCCGATGCCAATGCCGTAACACCCCATTATCATGGGTCGCTCCTTACCATTGGCATCAAGAATAGTGGCTCCCATGGACTCGCTGTACTTTGTGCCAAGCTTAAAGACGTGGCCAACCTCTATGCCCCTTCTAAGCGTAAGAGTTCCCTCACATCGCGGACAGCCGTCACCTGTGCGCGCAAAGGCAAGGTCGCAGTATGTAGCCTCAAAATCTCTGCCCGGCAAGACGTTCCGAATATGAGTATCCGCTTCATTACCGCCTGTTACGGCACCGCACATCCCCAGCAGACTGTAATCAGCATATATGGGAATCTTCAGCCCCACGGGACCTGCGAAACCCGAGGGCGCGCCTGTTACATCGCTGACAGTCTCCTCATCGGCAAGCGCCACATCAGAGACATCAAAAACCCTTGCGAGCTTCATCTCATTGAGCTCAAGGTCTCCGCGCACAAGGGCCGCTACAGGGCCCTTGTCGGTATCGTAGATAAGGGTTTTTATAAGAGCCGCAGGTTCTACGCCGAGAAATGCGCTCACTTGCTCAACGGTCTTTTTTCCCGGTGTGCTTACGGACTCTATTGGGTTTATGCTTTTTTCCGATAGAGATGGCTCTTTATCAACCGGAGGGCGCACCTCGGCACGCTCCACGTTTGCTGCGTACTCACAGGACCCGCAGGCCGCCACCTCGTCCTCGCCTGTATCGGTAAGGACCATGAACTCATGTGAAAAGCTCCCGCCAATGGCCCCGGACTCAGCCTCCACGGCGCGAAACTCAAGGCCGCAGCGCTGAAATATCCGTGTATATGCCTCGAGCATGTTTTTATACTCAGCCTCAGCGCACCGCTCATCAGCATGAAAGGAATAGGCGTCCTTCATGACAAATTCTCTGCCGCGCATAAGTCCAAAACGCGGGCGTATCTCATCACGGAACTTGGTCTGTATCTGATAGAGGTTAAGAGGGAGCTGACGGTATGAACGCACCGAGCCGCGCACCATATCGGTGATAACCTCCTCGTGCGTTGGGCCTATGCAGAACTCACGGTTATGACGATCTCTTACACGCAGCAGCTCAGGACCGTACTTATCCCATCTGCCGCTCTCTTTCCAGAGCTCAGAGGGTATGACAACAGGAAGGCTCACCTCTGCGGCCCCTGCCCTGTCCATCTCCTGGCGCACGATGTTCTCTACCTTTCTAAGCACACGCAGACCAAGGGGAAGTATCTCGTAAATCCCGGCAGCGACTTTTTTTATCATACCCGCACGTACCATGAGACGCTGGCTCATAACCTCGGCATCAGCGGGCGACTCCTTTAACGTGGGCAGGAGCATCCTTGAAAAACGCATATTCTTTTTTTATCTCCCGGCAACAGCAGGCTACATACGGTCCTGGAATACCTGTATGTCTGCTTTTTTTCTAAGTGTACCTATCCACTTATTTATCGCCTCATCTTCTTTAGACGCCTGAAGCCTCTCTGTAAAAGCCTTCTTCAAGTCGCCGGTCAACTTGCTTATATCCGCCTCTTTTGATGCCTTCCAGACCATGACATAGAATTTGTCACCGGCTGAGAGGGTTTTCTCAAATACGGGCTTCTCGGCGTTAAGGTCAAAGAGCCCGCTGTAGGCAGCGGTAGAGAGCTTTGTGCCGGGTATACCTGCGTTGGTAATGGCAAAGAACCCTGTCTCATCCACCTTCAGCCCCTTCTCGGCGGCCACGTCCTTGAGCTTCTTGCCCTCTTTCAATGCCTTAAGCACTGCCTCGGCCTCTCTCCTGGCTGCGCTTACGGATTTAATCGCAATAAGCTTAGCCGTGACCTTGTCTTTCACCTCTTCGAACTGAGGTATCCTTGCGTCCACTCTCTCAACGACCTTTACAAGGTAATACCCCTCAGGGGTCTTTATAGTCTCGCTCACGTCACCCATGTTCATGAGAAAGAGCGAGTCCTTTACCTGCGCCAATCCTGCAAGGGTAGGCTCAAAATGCCTGGCGTCAAAGAGCTCTGTCTCATGAAAGGTCAGACCTTTTGTCTTCTTAACGGCCTGCTCCAGTACCTTTACGTCATTGCTCTTCATAAAAGCACCTTCAATGGACTCTATGGCGCTATGAGCCCTTTCCTTTGCTTTATCAACGGCAAGTATCTTTTTAATTGAATCACGCTCAGCACTCAAGGGTTTTGCAACCGCAGGCTTTCGCCCCTCCAGCCTGATGATATGAGAGCCAAAGGGAGTATCAACAATCTCACTCACCTCACCCTTCTTTAAAACAAAAGCAGCCTTCTCAAACTCCTTCATCATTACACCCCGTGGAAACCAGCCAAGATCTCCGCCTTTTTTTGCGGAACCGGGGTCCCCTGAGTACTTCTTGGCAAGCTCAATAAAGTCCTCACCTGCCTTTATTCTCTTAAGTAAACCCTCGGCCTTTTCTCTGGCGGCCTTACGGGCGGCATCGCGGTCCGTACCTTTTTTTATGTCAGGGCGTATCAGAATATGGCGCGCGTGTATCTCTTCCGGAACCGTAAAAGACTCCTTGTGTTTCTCGTAATACTCCTTTATATCTTTATCGCTTACGGCCGCAGCCTTTTTAAATGCCTTGAACTCGCCATAGACGTATACAGCCTTCACCTTGGCGGGAAGGACAAAATCCGTGGAGTGTTCCATAAGGTACTGCCGGGCCTCTTCATCCGTAACCTTCACTGCCCCCTTCAAATCCGAGGCGTTTATAAGGGCATAGGAAAAGTTTATCTCTCTATTCTCCTTCATAAAGGCATTCTTCACATCACTCTCGGTAACAGTGACGTCTTTAACAACCTTTGCCCTCACCTTGTCCACGAGAATGTCTCTGCGAACATCCTCCTCAAACTCCGCGGGTTTTATACGCTCACCGTTTAGGGCCTTAAAATAAGTATCCTGATCAAAGGTGCCGTTCTTCTGAAAGGCCTCCATTGAACCTATGGCGTCCTGAATCTCCTGCTTGGAGACATTCACCCCCTCGCTCTTCGCCGCCATAACAGCCAGACGCCTGTCTATAAGGATAGATACGGCGCTATCCTTAAGGTTAAGGCTCTTCTCAACCTCAGGGGTAAAATTACCCTTCAGCATATTTCGGTAATAATTTGTTAGCCTCTTATGAAGTCCCAGATACTCCTTCATATCTATGGAATCTCCATTAACGACTGCCACGGCGTTACCCGAACGCCCTCCGCCTCCCGGGCCAACTCCCCAGAAGACAAAGACCAGAATAATGGCGGCGAAAACAAACAAAACATAGATTGATTTTGTCTTTTGACGTATACTCTCAAGCATAAAGTTGTTTTTCCTCCAGTTACAACGGCGTTTGTAATAAGTGTCACATATTTGAGCACCTGTATTAGTGTTAAATATTAAGGAATATTCTCTCTCAGTGCAACCTTTTTATTGTTTTTTATCCTTGCCAAAAGACACATCCTTCTGATAAAGTTATAAAAATTTACCTTGGAGAGACCATGCTTAACAAATTTCTGAATATATTCTCAAATGACCTTGCCATAGACCTTGGCACGGCAAGCACCCTTATATACGTAAAAGGCAAAGGCATAGTAACCAACGAGCCCTCAGTGGTTGCCGTAAAACGCGACGGCGGGAGTCAGCGCGTTCTTGCTGTAGGCAAAGACGCCAAGGCCATGCTCGGCAAGACCCCGGGCAATATCTCAGCCATACGGCCCTTAAAAGACGGCGTCATAGCCGACTTTGAGATAACCGAAGAGATGCTGAAATATTTTATCGCCAAGGTTCACAACAGAAAGTTCTTTGTGCGCCCCCGCATCATCGTAGGCGTACCCTCGGGCATTACGCAGGTGGAGAAACGAGCAGTTAAAGAATCAGCCTACTCCGCCGGGGCCTCAGAGGTCTACCTTATCGAGGAACCAATGGCCGCGGCCATTGGAGCGGGTCTTCCAATCACAGAGCCCTCGGGCAACATGATAGTGGACATCGGCGGCGGCACCTCGGAGATAGCCGTTATCTCACTTGCGGGCATAGTGCGCTCAAAGTCAATACGCGTTGGCGGAGACATGCTTGATCAGGTAATCTCGCAGTACATTAAAAGAAAATACAACCTTGCCGTGGGCACAGGTATCGCCGAGAACATAAAGATGCGTTTCGGGCTGCCGCTGCCTGATGACGATACCGCCAGAATGGAGATAAAGGGTTCCAACCTCATCACAGGCATACCCACCACACTGGAGATAGGCGGTCAGGAGATACGCGAGGCCATGAACGAACCTATCAGCGCACTCATTGACGCCATAAAACACGTACTTGAGACCACTCCTCCGGAGCTTGCCGCAGACCTTGTTGACAAAGGTCTTGTACTTGCCGGCGGAGGGGCGCTTATAAAAAACCTTGATGTAATACTTCGCGAAGAGACCATGCTCCCCGTAACCATTGCCGAGGACCCTCTCACATGCGTTGTAAAAGGCGCGGGCAGACTCCTTGACGAGATAACCCTCTTAAAAGAAGTAACCCTGCCCAACTAAGGCACCAAGGGGCGAGGGGCGTGTGGGAAAGAGAGTAATGGGGCGAAAGGGCGAGGGGCGTGTGGGAAAGAGAGTAATGGGGCGAAAGGGCGAGAGGGGGCAAGTGGGAGAGAGAGTAATTGGGCGAAAGGGCGAGAGGGGCAAGTGGGAAGCAAAATGGTATAAAGGGGCAATACTCGGCTAAGGGGCAGATGGGAAGCAGGATGGCACAAAGGCACAAGAGGGGCACGAAGGCACTAAAAGGGCGGCCAAGGCATATTGGGTACGGCTCAAAAAATAAAACCCCCTGGGCATTGACAGAGAATCAGGGCCCGCTGTAAAAAACTACCGCTTCACGCTTGCGGTTTTCATCCACACTCTCACTCAGCCGGGCGCTGCCCGCGGCATCACTCAGACAGAGATTAAACAACTACTCCGCTCACAGGTAAAATACGTCATGAACGCCTTTATAAGAAAAAATCATATTATCATCATATCCGGGCTTCTCGCCCTCTTCTCTCTTCACCTTGCCCTTACGGACACGAGCGTAGGTGAGAGAGGTTATGTGATAAAAAGGCTTCTTGCAGTTACGCTTACCCCTCTGCAGAACTCTATCCTATCCATATACAGAACAGGTTCGGGCGCGGTAGACAATTACGTCGCAGTAGTTGGCACTAAAAAAGAGAACGAGCGGTACCGTAAGGCACTTGTGGCCATGGCAGGAGAGAATCAGCGCCTGAAAGAAGAGCTTAAATTATCTGGCAGGTTAAAGGAACTGCTCCAGTATAAAGAGCAGAGCGCCCTTAAGACTACCTCTGCCGGCATCATAGCCTACAACACGGCAAAATGGACAAGTACGGCTGTGATTAACAAAGGCTCGGCAGACGGGCTGGAGTCTAACATGGCAGTATTGAGTCCAACGGGCATCGTAGGGCGCATTATAGAGGTCACTCCCTCAACGGCAACGGTTCTGCTTAATACCGATCCGCGCTCCAATATCGAGTCCATGGTTGAACGCACCAGGGTAAAGGCCATAGCCGAGGGCAACGGCAAAGGCATGATAGTCTTAAAATACGTTCGCGAGCTTGATGATGTGAGAGCCGGAGACAAGGTCATTACCTCGGGTTTCTCAGGTCTCTTTCCAAAGGGCCTTATAATAGGCGAGGTAACAACAGTTAAAAAAGGCAGAGACAACTTCTTTAACTACATTGAGGTTACCCCTCAGGTTGATTTCAAGAGCATTGAGGACGTCCTTGTAGTACTGAAACCATCGGGAACAAAACAATAGGCCCACCCGGAGGGGTCTCAGACTTTTAAGAAGCGAAACTACTATTATGCGGGATTACATCAGCCTCTTTCTCATATCTATTCTCTATCTCATTATAGAGAGCACCATAATGCCCTCTGTGCCGCTGCCTGATGTGCTCCTTATCATCGTATTCTACATAGCGGCAAAAAAACCATCTACAGCCGGGGTGTTTGTGTGTTTTGCCATGGGCTACCTTGAGGACATATTAATCGGCGGTGTCATAGGCTCCACCTCCTTCTCTTTTATGGCCGTATTTGTGGCCGTATACCTGCTGACAAAGAGGCTCCACTTCAACGCCCCTGCCGTCAGAGCCCTTACGGCCCTCTGCCTTGCCTCCATGAAGGTCTTTCTTATCTACGCCATCATGACCTCCATTAACAGCGACCTCTGGCTCAGCTCCGTAACCCTTGTTCAGGTCGTCCTTACCGCTGTCTTCGCCCCCTTTGTAATGAACCTTCTCGAGCGCCTTGAGTCACATGTATCCACCCATGCCTTCGAGAGGTAAGAACCATACATGGGTGAGAGATACTTTCAGGAAAAAGAACCTCTTCAGTTTAAAAAAAGAGTTTATCTGGCAACCATACTGGCAGCCATACTCTTCTTCGTCCTCATAGTACGGCTCTGGCACCTTCAGATAATGAAAGGCTCGTACTACGGCCTGCAGTCACGGCACAACAAAACCCGTACAGTAAAGTCTCAGGCCCCGCGCGGCATTATCTATGACCGCAACGGCATTAAACTCGTGATAAATCGACCCGGCTTTGATCTGTACATAATCCCCGAGGATGTTACGGACTGGCCCGGGACAAAGTCCATGCTTAATAAACTCACGGGACTTACAGAGCAGACCATAAACGAGAGGCTAAAAAGGGCAAGCGGACGGCCGCCGTTTAGAGCCGTAAAACTCAAAGAAGACCTCTCCTGGGAAGAGACCGTAAAGATAGAGTCCTTTAACTTCGAGATGAACGGAGTCATGCTTGATGTAACGCCAAAGAGAGAGTACATCTACGGCAGAGCGCTCTCACACCTTATAGGGTATCTTGGAGAGCTGAATATTGAGGAGCTTAAAAAACTCAAATCCAGCGGCTACGACGCGGGAGACTACCTTGGCAAATACGGTCTTGAAAAGAGCATCGAGGAGTACCTTCGCGGCACGGACGGATTTAAGGACCTTGAGGTAGACGCTCTTGGCCGTAAGATAAACGTCCTTGGCTGGACCCCGCCTTTTCCCGGTCATGAAGTAACCCTTACAATAGACATTAAGACTCAGCTTGCCGCGTGGCAGGCCATGGGCGCGAATGCCGGGGCCATTGTAGCCCTTGAGCCAAAGACAGGCAGAGTGCTTGCCATGCTGAGCTCTCCGTCCTTTGACCCCAATAAAATCTCAGCGGGCATTACGCACAAAGACTGGAACAGCCTCATAAGAGACCCCCTCCACCCCATGACCAACAGGGTGATTCAGGGCCAGTACCCACCTGCATCCACCTTCAAGCCCATTGTGGCGGCCTCCGGGCTTACGGAAAAAGTCATTCAAACCAATACCCTCATTGACTCCGGCCCTGTATTCCGCTTTGCCGGCAGAGGATACAGAGACTGGAAAGAAGCGGGTCATGGCATTATCAACTACAAAAGAGCCATAATAGAGTCATCTGATACCTTTTTCTATCAGCTCGGGCTCCTGCTTGGCGTTGATACGCTGGCAAAACACTCAAAGTCCTTTGGCCTCGGCAGTGCCACGGGGATAAATCTCGGCGGAGAAAAACCAGGGCTCGTGCCAAGCTCGGCCTGGAAAAAAAGAGTAAAAAAAGAACGGTGGTATCAGGGCGAGACCATCTCCATAGCAGTTGGACAGGGTTTTATGCTGGCAACCCCCATTCAGATGGCAAGCGCATTTGCCGCCATTGCCAACGGGGGCACGGTATACAGGCCGTCCTTTGTGGAAAAGATAACCGACTCCAATGGCGAGGTACTGAAGAGCTTTACACCGGAGATAAAGGGCAGAGTGGATATTCCTGCACATATTCTTAAGTTGATACGAAACGCCATGAGAGGTGTTGTCACGGACAAGGCCGGTACAGCGCGTACCCTCAGGGACAAGACACTTAAAATAGCCGGTAAGACCGGCACCGCACAGGTGGCTCATATGGTTGAGAGAGAGCGCGACCTTGAGAAGATAAAATATAAACTCCGCGACCACGCCTGGTTCGTGGGATTTGCGCCTTATGACGACCCCAAGATAGTGGTAGCCGTGCTCGTAGAGCACGGCGGTTTCGGCGCAAGGGCCGCCGCCCCTATAGCAAAAAAAGTCATTAAAGCGTACCTTACCAACAGAGAAGGGCTGCAGAAAGCCCCCTCGCCTCCTCCCTCTGCCGCATCGCCTTCAGGGCATAGAGCAGACCTTTTTCCCGGAGACAGGCCATGAGATTTACAGGTATTGACAAGAGACTGCTTACGCACATAGATTTTGCCGTACTTGGCCTTACCATAACACTGGCCATCATCGGACTAATCTCCATATACAGCGCCACGTACTCCAATAACCCCGCTACATACACACGGGCCCAGTACTGGTTTATTATCAGCCTGGTCCTGCTTACAGGGGCCGTGGTGGTAAACTATCACTTCCTTGAGCGTTACGCCTATATTATCTACGGAGGCTCCATTGTGCTGCTGCTCCTTGTATTTGCCATAGGTAAATCAAGCGGCGGTGCGCAGAGGTGGCTTGACCTTGGTTTTCTCTCACTTCAGCCCTCGGAGACCGCCAAGATAGCCCTTATCATAATGCTTGCACGGCACTTCAGCCTTAAAAACCTCGCAGGCCGCGGCCTTGATATAAAAGACCTCATCGTGCCGGGGCTTATCTTCATCGCACCCTTTTTTCTTATAATGAAACAGCCTGATCTCGGCACCTCTATTATCCTGCTCTCCATCTTCTGCTCAATGACCCTTGTGGTAGGCATAAGGCTGAGAACCATTATAGCCATCGGGGTGGCCTTATCGGCCATAATGCCCTTTGCGTGGATGAGCCTCAAGGATTACCAGAAGGCGCGACTTACGAGCTTCTTAAACCCCGGGCGTGACCCATTTGGCTCAGGATATCACTTGCTGCAGTCCAAGATTGCCATTGGCTCAGGGGGCTTTTTAGGTAAAGGTTACACCGGAGGCACGCAAGGCAAACTCATGTTCCTGCCCGAGCACCACACGGACTTTATCTTCTCCATACTGGCCGAGGAGTGGGGTTTTATCGGTGCCTCTATTGTTATCTTCATATTCTTTGCCCTTATACTCAAGGGGCTTGGCGCCGCGGCCTCATCAAAAGACAGATTCGGTTTTTTACTTGCCTTCGGCATCTCTGCCATGCTTTTCTGGCACGTGGTGATAAACATAGCCATGGTAACGGGGCTCCTGCCCGTAGTGGGCGTACCTCTGCCCTTTATCAGCTACGGAGGCTCCTTTCTCGCCGTAATCATGACCTCCATGGGGCTTATTATCAACATACGGATGCGAAGGTTTATATTTTAAATACCATTAATAGGGGTGCGCCTGAGGCCCCCTCACCCGTACCTGCATTATTAAAGTATAGACAGAGATAAGAAAATGGGTAAAAAAATCATAGTTTTTTTAGCAACAGGCACATACCTTGGCCTTATTCCCTTTGCCCCGGGAACATTCGGCACGCTCTGGGGGGTAATAATCGCCTTTTTCTTCCGCACCGCAGGCACAGGGGTTCACGCAGCGCTAATAATACTCGTCACCTTAATCTCAATATTTCTATCCCATAAGGCCGTAAAAATATTCGCCTCAAAAGACCCCTCAGCCGTGGTCTGCGACGAGGTGGCGGGATACCTTGTTGCGTTTTTTCTCATACCATTCACGCTCTTTAACGCCATATTGGTCTTTATTCTCTTCCGTATTTTTGATATTGTAAAACCATACCCCGTCTCATATATAGACAGAACCGTGCCCGGCGGCGCAGGAGTGGTGCTTGACGATATTATGGCGGGAATTTACGCCAATATAACCGGCCAGATTATACTGTACTTACTGAGATGAATACATTAAGAGCGGCAAAAGACCTGGGAGAGGCGCTTACAAAGAAAGGGCTAACCCTTGCTCTTGCAGAGTCCTGTACAGGCGGGCTCCTATCAAGCCATATAACCTCAGCGGCAGGAGCCTCAAGGTACTACCGCGGGGCAGTTGTATCGTACTCCAATGAGGTGAAGATAGAGGTACTCAAGGTCTCTGCGGACACGCTCAGAGAATTCGGGGCAGTCTCCGCAAATACAGCGGCAGAGATGGCCGAGGGAGTACGAAAGGCCCTCTTCAGCACAGTCTCGCTATCTATAACAGGCATAGCAGGGCCCGGCGGCGGTACGGCAGATAAACCCCTTGGAACGGTCTTTATCGCCCTCTCGGTCATGGATGAAAAGACCGTTACAGAGGAGTTTCACTTTAAGGGCAGCCGCGATGAGATAAGAAGACAATCCGTTGAGGCCGCCATGAGACTTCTAATAGACGCTATTAAGTAATAGCGCTAATGAGGTGAATAATAAGAGTATTTATCGCCATAGAGCTGCCCCGTGAGCTAAAGGTACTTCTTGGGGATTTGAGGTTAAAATTACAGAGCAGCTGCGCTAAGATACGCGCCTCGTGGGTAAGGCCAAAGACCATGCACCTGACGCTGAGGTTCATAGGTGAGGTTAATGAGAGTGATATACCGGCCCTCTGCCGAGCCCTTGAGGAGGTCTCTTCAGCAGCGGCACCGTTCAGACTAATCTCCGGTAATCTCGGCGCCTTTCCATCCATGAGAGCACCGCGCTCGCTGTGGCTGGGTCTGGAAAGCTCGGCAGAGCTCCACTCGCTTAGAGCGCAGATGGAGAGAGCGCTCTTTAATATCGGTCTGCAGAGAGAGAAAAAAAACTTCAACCCGCACCTTACGCTATGCAGGTTACGTTCAAGAGAGTCTTCACGTGCTATTTCACAGGCAGCCAGGGGCTTAAAGGTTGAAAAAAAGGTTGCTTTTGTTGTAAAGCGCTTCGTATTATATAAGAGTATTCTTGCCCCACAAGGGGCAGTGCACAGTCTGATAAGAGAATTCCCTCTTACAGGGACCTAATAAGAGAATTTTATAATACTCAGGAGGAGTTACCAATGGCGGAGAGTAAGAACAGCAAAGACAGTAACAAGGACAAGGCCGTTGACCTTGCCATAAGTCAGATAGAGAAGCAGTTCGGCAAAGGCGCCATCATGCGCCTTGGTAAAGACATATCCACTGCCAACGCGCCCTCCATCTCCACGGGCTCGCCCTCTCTGGACATAGCCCTTGGCATTGGCGGTGTTCCAAGAGGCCGTGTTGTGGAGATATACGGCCCCGAGTCATCAGGCAAGACAACGCTATCGCTTCACATAGCAGCAGAGGCGCAAAAGAGCGGGGGCTCCGTGGCCTTTGTAGACGCAGAGCACGCCCTTGACCTGAACTATGCCCGCCTCATAGGCGTAGACACTGATGAGCTCCTGCTCTCTCAGCCCGATACAGGGGAGCAGGCACTTGAGATAACGGATATCCTCATAAGAAGCGGAGGCGTAGACCTTATCGTAGTGGACTCCGTAGCGGCCCTTGTACCGCGCGCCGAGCTTGAAGGCGACATGGGAGACGCTCATATGGGTCTTCAGGCCAGGCTCATGAGCCAGGCCCTTAGAAAACTCACATCCACCATCAGTAAATCCAAGACCTGCGTTATATTCATCAACCAGATACGCCACAAGATAGGCGTCTTCTTCGGCAGCCCCGAGACCACCACGGGAGGCAACGCGCTGAAGTTCTACGCCTCAGTACGCATGGACATTAGAAGAATTGGGCAGATTAAGCAGGGCGAGGCCATAATAGGCAACAGGATTAAGGTAAAAGTGGTGAAAAACAAGATGGCGCCTCCCTTTAAGATTGCCGAGTTTGATATACTCTTTAATGAGGGTATCTCACGCGAAGGCGACCTGCTGGACCTTGCCGTAAAATCCGATATCGTAGACAAGAGCGGCTCCTGGTTCTCTTATAACGGCAACAGACTTGGTCAGGGCAGAGAGGCCGTAAGGAAATTTCTAAGGGACAACCCTTCCATTAGTGACGAGATTGAGGAAGCTGTATTCAAGCAGTACCATCTGAAAACAGATGACTCAACTACAGAAGAGGTGTAATTCATGGCCGGACTTGATCTCTCAAGCGTACTCGCCTTTGCACTTAAACAAAAGGCATCTGATGTACACCTTAAGGCGGGCATGCCTCCCATACTGCGCCTTAACGGCCAGCTCGCGCCTATTAAGAACCACGAGCGTCTGCTGCCCGTGGAGGTGGCCAATACCGCCCTTGCCATCATGAACGAGACGCAGAAGGAGACCTTCAGGACCACCCATCAGGTGGACCTTGCGTACAGCGTCCCCGGCCTTGGCAGATTCAGGGTAAATATATTCAACCAGAGAGGCGCCGCCGGCATAGTCTTCAGGGTCATCCCCATGAAGATACTCTCCTTTGAGGAGCTTCACCTGCCCCCCATATTCCATACAATAGCCGAGGAGATTCGCGGACTTATACTTGTGACAGGCGTAACAGGGAGCGGCAAATCCACTACCCTCGCCTCCATCATTGATTACATAAACAACAAACGCTCCGCCCATATAATTTCCATTGAAGACCCCATAGAGTTTCTTCATAAGGACAAGTTCTGCCTCATTAACCAGCGTGAGGTGGGTTTTGATACCATAGGTTTTGCCGAGGCCCTGCGCGGGGCCCTGCGCCAGGACCCTGATATCATAATGGTTGGCGAGATGAGGGACAAAGAGACTATTGAGACGGCCCTCACAGCCGCCGAGACAGGTCATCTTGTGCTCTCCACCCTTCATACCATTGACGCCGTAGAGACTATTAACAGAATTGTCACCACCTTCCCGCCTTACCAGCAAAAGCAAATTCGTATTCAGCTCGCAAGCGTTGTACGGGGCATAATATCACAGCGCCTTATTGCCACAAGCGACGGCACCACGCGGGTACCGGCCATGGAGATACTTAGAACCACGGCAAGGGTACGCGAATGCATTGAGGATAAGGAAAAGACAAAAGGACTATTCGATGCTATCTCCAAGGGGCACTCCACATACGGGATGCAGACCTTTGACCAGTCCATACTCTCGCTTATGAAAAAAGGCTTTATCTCCTATGAAGAGGCCCTGAGACAATCCTCCAACCCAGCTGACTTTGAGCTCAAGGTCCAGGGCATTACTTCCACAGGAGATGTTGAGTGGGAAGACTTTGAGAGCAGTACCGAGGAGGCAGAGGCAAAAGAAAAGGACAACGGCATAGAGAGATTCTAAGCCCGTAGAGCATGAGTGAGTCAACAAAAGAAAAGGCCCTTGCCGCCGCGCTGAGGCTGCTCTACTACAGGGACAGAAGCAGGAGCGCCATGGAGGATAAACTCGAAGAAAAGGGTTTTGCCTCTCAGGATATCGCCTCTGCCATAGAGACCCTTCTGGGAGAGGGGCTTATTAATGACAGCCGCTTTGCAGCGGAGCTTGCGGCCTCAAGGATAAAAAACAAGAACTGGGGACCGCGAAAAATCGCCCTTGATCTGCGCCGTAAAGGCATACCAGCTGAGATTGTAGAGAGCGTCCTCAGTGAAATAAGCGATGAGACCGTGGCCAAATGCGCTAAAGAGGCCCTTAGAAAGTGGATGCTTAAGAGGGGCATAGATAAACGCGGCCTTAACAAAAAAGAGTTTGCAAGCGCATATCGGCACCTTGAGGCGCGTGGTTTCACAGGAGGACTGGCACTAAAGCTCCTCTACCCTTTAAAAGAGAGCCATAACACAGAAGTCGAATAAGAGGCCCGCACCGGGTTTTAAGGGTAATCATCTATGAAAAGTTCGGATATAAGAAAGGCGTTTATTGATTATTTTGCCGCAAGAGAGCACTGCCACGTCCCGTCATCAGGGCTTATTCCCGCGCAGGACCCTACTCTGCTCTTTACCAACGCGGGCATGGTACAGTTCAAGGGAGTATTTCTCGGCGAAGAGAGTAGGGATTACAAGAGGGCGGTATCAAGCCAGAAGTGTATGCGCGCAGGCGGCAAGCATAACGACCTTGAGAACGTAGGCAAGACCGCGCGCCATCATACATTCTTTGAGATGCTTGGAAACTTCTCCTTTGGCGACTACTTTAAGGACGAGGCCACGGAGTTTGCCTGGGATTTTCTTACGGTTGTCATGGGTCTGCCCGTTGATAAGCTCTGGGTTACCATATATAAGGACGATGACGATGCCGCGGATATATGGATAAAAAACCGCAATGTAAATGCAGATAGAGTTGTGCGCCTTGGCGCAAAAGACAACTTCTGGTCAATGGGCAGCACCGGTCCATGCGGCCCCTGCTCTGAGATACTCATAGACCAGGGCGAAGGACTTGGCTGCGGGGCCCCGGATTGCCGCGTAGGCTGTGAGTGTGACCGCTACCTTGAGATATGGAACCTCGTATTCATGGAGTCCAACCGCCTCAGCGACGGCACGCTCAAACCCCTCAGCAAACCTTCCATTGATACGGGCATGGGCCTTGAGAGGCTATCAGCCGTAATGCAGGGCGTTACCTCAAATTACGAGACAGACCTCTTTGTACCCATACTCAATACAATCAAAGACCTTATCCCCGAGGCCAGCCTCTCAAACCCTGACGCCGATATATCGCTAAAGGCCATTGCCGACCACAGCAGAGCTATTACTTTTTTAATGGCAGAGGGGGTGCTGCCCGGTAATACAGGGAGAAACTACGTACTTCGCCGCATCATAAGACGGGCCCTTCGTCACGGCCGCTTTCTCGGCCTTACAGAGCCCTTTCTCGGCCCGGTTATCTCCACTGTTATTGAACTAATGAGCCCCATATACCCTGAGATAAAAGAAGAGGAGAGTCTTATTCAGCGGGCCTCAAGGGCCGAAGAAGAGAGTTTTTTACAGACCCTTGAACGGGGTCTGGAGATCCTTGAGACAGAGGTAAGGGACCTTAAGAAAAGCAATAAGACCGTACTGCCGGGTCCATTTGCCTTTAAATTATACGATACCTACGGCTTTCCCGTTGACCTTACCGCGGATATTATAAATAGAGACGGCCTTACCGTTGATGATGCTGGTTTCAAGACCGCCATGGAGGAGCAGAGAAAAAAAGCGCGCCTCGCGTGGAAAGGCGGAGAGGGCTCTAATGAGAGTGATAAATACCGTGCCCTTGCAGCCGCAGGGGTTAAGACCGCCTTTACCGGATACGATTCAAACTCCTCATCATCAAGAATTCTGCACATCTTTAAGGGGCAAGAAAGCCTTGAATCCGCAGCTGCCGGTGATGAGGTGGATATAATTACCGAGGAAACGCCCTTTTACGGCGAATCAGGCGGTCAGGTAGGTGATACTGGAGTAATAATGGCAGAGGGGCTTGAAGTAGAGGTTATGAACACTACAAAACCCGTGCCTGATATTATCGTTCACCACTGCCGTATAAACAAAGGCGAGTTGAAAGTTGACGATAGCGTTGTGCTGCACCCCGACGAAGAGCGCCGCTCCGCTATCCGCAGAAACCATACGGCCACGCACATTGTACACGCGGCCCTTCGTGAGCTTATTGGCGATCACGTGCGCCAGCGCGGCTCCCTTGTAAGCGCAGATGGCTTTAGATTTGATTTCAGCCACTTTTCCGCCCTTACATATGAGGAAATTAAGGCAATAGAGAAAAAGGCAAATGAGGGAGTTTTAAAAAACATCAAGGTAAACACAGCCGTCATGGCCTATGACGAGGCTGTCAAGGCCGGTGCTCTGGCTTTTTTTGATGATAAATACGGTGCCAATGTACGTCTCGTAAGTCTGCCCGGGGTAAGTAAAGAGCTCTGCGGAGGCACGCATGTGCAGAGATCCGGAGATATCGGACTTATAAAACTTACGGCAGAGAGCTCCGTAGCTTCAGGCATTAGACGCATTGAGGCTACCACCGGCACAGGTGCCCTTGAGACAGTCTTTAGCGAAGAAGAGGCGCTGCGAGAGGCTGCGGCAGCCCTCAAAGTATCAAAGACCGAGGTTGGTGAAAAAATAAAAAACATGCTCACCCGACAGCGCGTTATGGAAAAAGAAATTGAGGCGCTTAAGAAAAAGGCCGCGGCAGAAGCGAGCGGCCAGACCATGAGTGAGGTGTGTGAGATAAACGGTGTAAAAGTGCTTGCTTACAAGGCCGAGGATACAGAGGCGAAAATCCTCCGCGATATGGCCGATAACCTCAGACAAAAACTTGGCTCAGGCATCGTAGTCATCGGTGCCGCCTCAGAAGACAAGGCCGTACTACTTGTGGCGGTTACAAGAGACCTGACGAAAAAATATAATGCAGGTGAGATAATAAAAGACCTCGCACCGATTATAGGCGGCAGAGGCGGGGGCAGGGCCGAGCTTGCTCAAGCAGGCGGGCCCCATGGCACAAAGATAAACAAGGCCCTGGAACAAGCCTATGAGACGATAAAAAACCTTTCCACATAATCTTACTTTCTTTTGGAAAAAAGAAAGTAAGCAAAGAAAACCAATAGGGGGATGAGCTTACACACACTCAAGCACGCATTAGCCGCCCACTAAACCATGTTATAAATAGGCATTAACCGCCGATTATCTTCCCTGCGGCCTTTGTATATGAGCTTGAAGGATAATCCGCCTGAAGGGTTGAGAAGACGTCACGGGCACGGTCATCCTCGCCAAGCTTGGAATAAGACTTAACTATGTAAAAAAGCACCTCATCTATTTCCTCAGACTCGGGATACTCCTTCAAGATAGTATTAAATCTTGCCAGCGCGCCTTTGTAGTTCTTTTTCTTGAGATAAAACATCCCCACATAAAGCTCCCTCTCGGAAAGACGTCTCTTAAGAAAGGCTATAAGCTCCTCTGCCCTCTCATTATACGAAGAGAATGGAAATTGCCTGGTAAGGTCTTCAAAGGCGATAATGGCCTTTCTCGTAGTGGTCTGGTCCCTGTCAAGAGAAAGGACATTACGAAAATAACACATACCTTTTTGAAATAAAGCGTACGAGGCCTTTGCGTGTGAAGGATGAAGGGCCACGAAATCCGTATAATAAACCCTTGCCTCATCATACTTTTCATCCATGTACAGGACATCGGCAAGCATTATCTCGCCCTCAAGGGCATAGGAGCTGAGGGGATACCTTTCCATGAGTTTTTCAAAAGTCCCTTCCGCATCCTCATAATGCAGTGAGTTATACTGGCTCACCCCGGTCTTGTACATCTCCTCCGCATTTCTGTAACTCTCTTTCACTATCCTTAAAGAGGTGCAGCCGGCAGTAAAGATAAAAAAAAGAAAGACAACCGCAATAGATACGCGGCGAAACTTCCTTACTGATATTAAACCTGAACAACGAAAATCGCTTTGTCTTTTTTGCATATTATAATTCACCATAAAAAATTTATTTAAATGTCCTCACAAGAGAGAAAATCCCCTCACCTGCAGACACGTACTCACCAGAGAGTATTCTATATATACATAGAACGCCTCATGACTCAAGAACTAAACTATGCGCTTTGAGAGAGCCCCGGCCTTTTGATCGGCGGATAAAGACTCCAGTATCCCGGCAACATCAAGGACCAGCACGGCGTCGTTATTATCTGCCTCGGTCAGCCCCATAACTCCGCTAATCTTGTGCCCAAGCGGAAGAGGTCTGATTATAATATTAAACTCTGTCATAACCCTGTCCACGACAAGGCAGAGCCTCTCCCTGCCCGCGCGTGTCACAATAGCGTACCTGTAACCTGCCTTGGAAGAGGTAGCCGGATGGAATAATGTGGATGGCCTTATTGCGCGCATTCTAAGATTATCAATACAAATAAAACCGTCTTCTATGGATACCTCATCAGAGAGCTGCATTATCTCTATTACGCGGCTGCCGGGTATGGCCATGGTGTTGCCGCCCTCCTCGCAGATAAGGGCGCCTATCATGGATTGAGTCACAGGTATGGTAAGTATAAACCTTGTACCCTTGCCCTGCACGGTCTCTATCTCTACAAGGCCGTTCAGGAGTGCGATATTCTCTCTCACCACATCAAGGCCCACGCCGCGTCCCGAGGTGGCGCTTATCTCATCAGAAGTGGTAAAACCGGGGAGGAAAATAAGGTTCAGCTTCTCGGACCTGTTCATGGACCGCGCCGCCCCTTTATCTACAAGCCCCTTGCTCACGGCCCTCATGCATATAGCCTCAGGGTCAATGCCGCTGCCGTCGTCTTTTACCTCAATGGCCACATGACCGCCCTCGTGATAGGCGCTGAGGCTCACGGCCCCGGAGCATGATTTGCCGCTCGTCTCCCTCTCCCGCGGGGGCTCTATGGCATGATCTATTACGTTTCTAATTATATGCATAAGCGGGTCCGCGAGCTCTTCGATTATAGACCTGTTAAGCTCTGTCTCTCCGCCGTATGTTACAATGTCAATGCCCTTGCCGCACTCATAGGCAAGTCTCTTTATGTAAGGTTCAAACCTCTTGAATAGACGGCCTATGGGCACCATCTTTACGGCAAGCACCCCCTCTTTAAGCCCTACAAGCGTGGTCTCAAGGCTGTCCTCAATATCCTTTAGCCTGCAGTTGCAGTCCACGGGTATCTGCGCTTCTCCCATACTCTCACATAAACGGCTAAAATCCTCTTTTAAGTCCCGCAGCTCCATTACATAGTTCATAAGGTTATCTATCTTCTCTACATCCACACGCATGGTGGCAGCGTTCCTGCGCATGCTCACCACCTGAGCACTAATGTCTTCTCCTGATGAGGCTCCAAGGCTGACGTATGGAACGGGCTCACCTTTTACTCCATCACCAAGCTCACGGGAGGTCACACCCTCGAACTCTCCAAGAGAGGACTCCAGCTCAAGGTGGCCCTCTGATGTAGCTACAAGCATCTCAAAGGAAAGATCTCTATTCTCTTTTTTTACCGATGGCAGAGTGGCGATAATATCAGCCACCTTGCTGATAGCAGCCGTAAATGCGCTGTACCCGCTGTCAAAGGTACTTAGCTCAAAACCCACATCCACTACAAAGAGCCTTTTACCCGCCTTGATACTCTCACTCAGCCTGTAGGACTCGTACTCCGTAAGGGAGGCAAATATCTCATCCTCGCAGGGTCCGCCGGGAGTAGAGCTTTTTGTCTCAACCCCTCTGGAGAGAGTAAAGATAACGGCAGAGACCTCGCTGCCAAAACCCGCTCCGCACCCCTTTGCGTTTACAATTCTTATAAGAAGCCCCTGCGCCCTTATTATGGACTCAAGGCACTCCTCATTAAGCACAATACGGCCAAGCCTGAGCATGTCAAGCTTATCCTCAAGTGCGTGGCTCACCTCGGTAATATCAGAGAACTCAAATATACTGGAAAGACCTTTAAGGGTATGTGCGGAACGGAAAATCTTATTAAGCACAGCGGGCTCAATATTGCCCGCCCTCACCCCTTTGGCAAGACGCATGATATCCTCATCCATGGCCGCGAGAATATCTTCGGCCTCGGCAAGGAACTCATTTCTCTGTCTCTTCAAATTCATACCTCTTTACTAAAGATAGATTCTGCTCACACCTTAATTTTATCACAAATTCAGGCAATCTGCGTAAGCGCCTTATAAAAAAATCTCTCTCAGGGAGGTGAAATCATCAATTATCATACCACAGTGCGCCTCTTTAAGCTCCTCAACGGGCCTGAAGCCGTATGATACGCCAAGAGTAAATACACCCGCAGCAGCGCCAGTCTCGCAGTCAATGGGGCTGTCGCCTACAAGCACGGTATCTTCCGCGGTGGCGGCGGCCTCGCCCATAATAAACCGAAGTGAGGCGGGGTGAGGTTTTCTTGTCTTAAAGGTATCCCCCCCTGTAATATTCATAAAAATACTCTCCAGGTCAAGGGCCTTTATTATCTTCCGGCTGAGGTTCTCGGGTTTATTGGTGAGAATGGCCAGCTTCTTGCCCTTTTCTTTAAAATACGCAAGAGTATCTCTAACCCCGGGGTAGAGACAGGTCTCACAAAGAAGAGACTCGCCGTAATAAGCAAGAAACCTGCTCCGCGCGGCCGCGTGCACCGCGGCATCCTCATTGGGCAGAAGCGCCTGAATAAGCATATTAACGCCCCAGCCTATCTTTTCCTTAATGGCCGCCTTGTCCATGGAGGCGTACCCCATGGATGTTAATGTCCTGTTGGCGGCATTGGCTATATCTCCGGAAGAATCAATAAGTGTGCCGTCAAGATCAAATACGAGCAGCTCCTTCTCCAAAAGTATAGACCTCCTTTTTTTAACGTTATACAAGACACCTTAGCACATCTGCGGCCATGAGGCTACCCCGGTTAAGGGGTTAAAAAGGCTGCGCTGGCGTGTTCTTGGCCTTTACAACTACGAGGCCATTTGTTAATATCAGGTCAGCCCCCGGTACTGCTTACCAGCACTGATAAAGACATATCGCCACGTTGCATGGGCCGCTGGACCAATAATAACAGCTCTTGGAGTTAGAGAAAAAACCAATTCTCTGTACGAGTATTAAGATGATTAGAAAAGCCGCCGTAGCAGGACAATTTTATCCCGCAGACCCCATTGAGCTTGAAGAAATGGTAGCGGGCTTCTGCGCCCCTCGTCCAAAGGTGCAGGCAAAGGCAATAATCTGCCCCCATGCAGGGTACATATACTCCGGTGCTGTAGCAGGGGCGGTTTACGGCTCCATTGAGGTGCCTAATACCGTTATCCTCCTTGGCCCCAACCACACAGGGCTTGGCCAATGGGCGGCGGTTATGAGAGAAGGCACATGGGAGTTTCCAACAGGAGGACTTACCGTTAATGAGGTGCTTGCAGAGGAGGTTATCAGGTCCTCGCCCATATTTACAGCGGACAACGCCGCTCACATGCAAGAGCACTCCCTTGAGGTACAGCTGCCCTTTTTGCATCACCTGAACCCAGAGGCGCAGATAGTGCCCATTACCCTTATGGGTTCATCTTACGATGAGGCCCGCCAGATGGGAGAGGCCCTTGCAGGGGTTATATCAGCTTATAAAGAAGAAATTCTCATAGCGGTAAGCTCTGACATGAACCACTACGAGTCTGAGGCCGCTACAAGGATGAAGGACAATATGGCCATAAAACAGATACTCGCCCTTGACGCAGAGGGGCTTCTTGAGGTAACGGAGCAAAAAAATATCTCCATGTGCGGTGTTACGCCTGCGGCCACAGCTATGGTTGCCGCAAAAGCACTTGGAGCTACAGAGGCCGTGCTTGTTGATTATGGTACTTCCGGCGCAGTAAGCGGCGACCTGGAGCACGTAGTTGGTTACGCGGGTTTTACCATTAATTAAGAACAGAAAAACCGTAGAGGCGCACAAGGCCCCTCATATAAAAGACAGCCGCCCCTCCCCCCGTTTTCAGCAGGCAGAGGGGCATTTAATCCCCTACGGGGTAATTCATAAGGATATATAACATTGATAATACGAACACGTTTCGCGCCAAGTCCCACAGGACACCTGCACATCGGCGGAGCAAGAACAGCGCTCTTTAACTGGCTCTACGCCAGAGGCAATAACGGGACCTTTATCCTTCGCGTGGAGGACTCTGATGTTCAGCGCAGCACAGAGGAATCCATTACTGCCATACTTGACGGTATGCGCTGGCTGGGACTGGACTGGGACGAAGGCCCATACTACCAGAGCGAGCGTTTTACCGAGTATAAAGAACGCGCCTTGTGGCTTCTTGAGAAGGGTCTTGCCTACCGCTGCTACTGCACGGCAGATGAGCTTGAGAAGAGAAGAAAAAAAGCAATGGACGAGGGCCGCCCGCCCATGTACGACGGCAGATGCAGAGAAGGAGAAGAAAGACCCGGGCTTTCCTTTGCCGTGAGGTTCCGTGTGCCCGAGGGGGAGACCTCTTTTGTTGACGGCGTTAAGGGTGAGATTACCTTTGACAACTCCGCCATTGAAGACCTCGTAATACTTCGCAGCGACCACACGCCCACATATAACCTCTGTGTTGTGGTGGATGACGCCTCCATGGGCATAACAGAGGTTATTCGCGGCGACGACCACATCAACAACACCCCCAAACAGATTCTTCTCTACAGGGCTTTTGGATTTCCAATACCTGAGTTCGCACATCTGCCCATGATACTTGGCGAGGACAGGACGCGGCTCAGCAAACGCCACGGCGCCACATCCGTCATGGCATATAAAGAGCTCGGCATACTGCCCGAGGCCCTTGTCAACTACCTTGCACGCCTTGGCTGGTCACATGGCGATGATGAGATATTCACCCTTGCTGAACTTAGAAAAAAGTTCAGCCTTGCAAGCGTTGGTAAATCATCAGGGGTATTTAATAAAGAAAAGCTGCTATGGCTGAACCAGCACTATATAAAAACAAAAAGCCCCTCCTCGCTTGCAGACATCTTTATCTGCCAGACAAAAAAACTCGGCCCTGATGTCGCTGATGACAGCAGAGTTGTGAAGATAATCAGTACACTACAGGGCAGGAGCGTCACCATGGCCGAGATGGCCGAGGAGGCCCTCTTTTACTTTAAAGATACCGTGGAGTACGAAGAAAAAGCCGCGCGCAAGTTTCTAACCCCTGAAAAAACCGGACACTTCCAGAGGCTTTTAACGGGGCTCTCGGAGCTGCCTGAGTTTACCGAGGAGGCCGTTGAGTCCGTCTTCACGGCGATTATGGAGAGCGAGGGGTTGAAACTGGGGAAACTTGCCCAGCCCGTACGCGTAGCCCTTACCGGAGGCGTAGTCTCACCGGGAATATTCGAGACCATTGAGGCAATGGGTAAGGACATGACCATAAGACGGCTCCGGGACGCCATGAAATTTGTGGCAGAGAAGGCCGCTCTTACATAAGGACTTTGCCGGCAGATACTGCTGTACTTAACCTGCCTTGACAAAAGCCGTTAATAAAGGTTAAAATTATAAAATTCCGGATAACAATATGTTTAAAAAAGTACTCATAGCAAACAGAGGCGAGATTGCCTCACGCGTCATACGCGCATGTAAAGAGCTTGGCATCGCCACGGTAGCAATATACTCCGAGGACGATACCACGGCTCTGTATGTCAAAAAAGCCGATGAGGCATACCTTGTAGGCCCGGGGCCCATTGAGGGGTACCTTAATATACACCGCATAGTTGATCTTGCCGTAAAGATAGGCGCAGACGCACTGCATCCGGGGTATGGTTTTCTCTCCGAGAACCCGAAACTCCCCCTGCTCTGCGAGAAAGAGGGCATTACCTTTATCGGTCCGCGCAGTAATACCATACTGGAGCTTGGCGATAAGATACGCGCCCGTGCCCTTATGATTAAGGCAGGGGTGCCGGTTCTGCCGGGTACGGAGAATGCCCTTAAAGACGCCGCCGAGGCAGTCTCCAAGGCCGCTGAGATAGGATACCCTGTTATGGTAAAGGCCTCCGGAGGAGGAGGCGGACGGGGGCTTCGTGTAGCGCGAAATGACGCAGAGGTAAGCGAGGCCTTTACGGTCTCAACAAAAGAGACAAAAGCCGCCTTTGGCGTAAGCGAGGTCTTCCTTGAAAAATACCTGGAAAAACCTCACCATATAGAGTTTCAGATACTGGCCGATAACTTCGGCAATACCATTCACCTTGGCGAGCGTGACTGCTCCATACAGAGAAGGCACCAGAAACTCATTGAGATAGCCCCCTCTCTTATACTTACCGAGGAGCTCAGGGAAGAGATGGGCGCCGCGGCTATTAAGGCAGCAAAGGCCGCTGATTATACCAATGCCGGCACCGTGGAGTTTCTTGTTGATCAGGAGAGGAATTTTTATTTTCTTGAGATGAACACCAGGCTGCAGGTGGAGCACCCCATTACTGAAGAGACAACGGGCATTGATCTTGTTAAAAAACAGCTGGAGATCTCAGCCGGCATGCCCCTTGATATACAGCAGAAAGATGTAAAGATAACTGGATTTGCCATGGAGTGCCGTATATGCTCCGAGGACCCGCAGAACAACTTCATGCCCAGCTTCGGCCGCGTCACATCTTACTACTCTCCCGGCGGTATAGGGGTACGCATAGACGGCGCCGTGTACAGGGACTACGTCATTCCCAGCTGCTACGATTCCCTTATTGTTAAGCTCATTGTAAGGGCATCAACATGGCAGGAGACAGTTAAACGTATGGAGCGGTGTCTTGATGAGTTTGTAATTCGAGGCGTTAAGACAACCATACCGTACCTTAAAAAAATCATGAAAGACCCTGAGTTCATTAACGGTACTTTTGATACCGGGTACATAGGCAGAAAACCAGAGCTCATGGAGTACAGCGAGTACGGAGAGCCCTCTGATATTGTAGCAGCCGTAGCAGCCGCCATAGCCGCGCACCACGGGCTGTAGAAGGTCCGCGTTTATTATAATAAGACAATTCGTGTGTTATCAGATTTAAATTAATACAAGTTATTATGGGAGCAGTTAAAAAAATGCCTTCAGAGAAAGAAGAAAAAAAAGAACCGTGCACAGAGGGAAGCGCTGTTGGTATAACTGAGACTGTCTTACGGGACGCTCATCAGTCGCTGCTTGCCACAAGGATGCGCACATCGGATATGCTGGAGATGGCAGGCCAGCTTGACAAAGTTGGGTACTGGAGCCTTGAGGTCTGGGGCGGGGCCACCTTTGACACCTGTCTGAGGTTTCTGAAAGAAGACCCCTGGGAGAGGCTGAGAGCGCTGCGTGACGCCATACCAAATACACGGCTGCAGATGCTTCTGCGTGGACAGAACCTTGTGGGTTACAGGCACTATGCCGATGATGTAGTTAAAAAATTCATCTCCAGGGCCAAGAAAAACGGCGTTGATGTCTTTAGAATCTTCGATGCCCTGAATGATACAAGAAACCTTGATACCGCGATACGTACGGCCAAGGAAGTTGGCGGTCACGTGGAAGCGGCTATCTGCTACACCACAAGCCCTGTGCATACCAACGAGAGCTTTGCGGCTCTTGCGGAAAAACTCGCCTCCATGGGCGCGGATACCATCTGCATTAAGGACATGGCCGGGCTCCTTACGCCGGAAGTGGCCTTTGACCTTGTCACAAGGCTGAGAGAAAAGATAGACCTGCCCATTCATATGCATTCCCATGACTCCTGCGGCCTTGCCTCAATGAGCTACCTTAAGGGCGTAGAGGCCGGTGCCGGCATTATAGACACTGCCCTCTCAAGCCTTGCTTCAGGAACCTCACAGCCCCCCACAGAGAGCCTTATAGCGGCTCTGGCAGGGACGCCCTATGACACGGGTCTTGATCTATCCCTTATCTCAGAGATAGCAGACAGGTTCAGGGAGATAAGAAAAAAATACGGACGCTATGAGTCCGAGCACACGGTTATAAATACAAAAATACTCATCTCACAGATACCCGGCGGCATGATGAGTAACCTGGCCCATCAGTTAAAAGAGCAGAACGCCCTTGACAGGATGAGTGACGTACTGCTTGAGATACCCCGTGTGAGAAAAGAGATGGGCTACCCGCCTCTGGTAACACCATCAAGTCAGGTCGTTGGCACGCAGGCCACTCTCAACGTACTTACGGGAGAGAGGTACAAGGTCATAACAAGCGAGACGAGAAACTACTTCAGAAACCTTTACGGCACGCCTCCGGGTGTTGTTGACGAAGAGGCGCGAAAGCTTGCCATAGGTGATGAGAAACCAATAGACCGCCGTCCCGCAGATCTGCTTGAACCGGAGCTTGACAGGCTTATGCGCGAGATTGACGGCAAGGCCCACTCTATTGAAGACGTGCTCAGCTACGCCCTCTTTCCCATTGTCTCACTTGAGTTTTTTGAGCAACGTGAGAGCGGCACCCTTGAGCCTGAACCCCTGGAACCCCCTGTTGATGCCATACCCGAGGCGCCTGCACCGCACTTTGCCCCAACAGAGTTCATCGCCACTGTGCATGGCGAGTCCTATAAGGTGAAGATCGCAGGGGCAGGACATAAAGTAGAGGGGAAACGACCCTTCTTTGTAATGATAGACAACCGCCTTGAAGAGGTGATGATAGAGACGCTCTCTGAGATTATCCCCACCATGGCCGGAGAAGTTGAGACCCCGAATATGAGTGAGTCCTACCGTCCGAGGGCAAGTAAAGAAGGGGATGTTACCACGCCCATACCAGGGAAAATCACATCCATATCCGTTGCCGAGGGTGATACCGTTGCAGACGGCGACGTAGTGCTTACGGTAGAGGCCATGAAGATGGAGAATAAGATACATACTCCCATAGCAGGAACAGTTAAAAAAATTCTCGTTAAGATAGGAGACAGCGTAAACCCTGATGAGACCCTTATCGAGATAGAGAAGTAAGAGTAGGCCATGCCTCTTCTATTAGCGACCCTGGAGGTCGCCTTTCCCGTCTTCGCCATAATAGCCATTGGTTACGGGTTTGCCCGGCTGAAGAAGATAGACCTTGGCCCCATTGTAGACCTGCTGCTTTACATTACAATTCCGGCCCTTGTAATTTCCTCACTCACAAGAAAGACAATTAACACGGAGCTGCTCCTTACCGTTGCCCTCTCGGCAGCGGCCGTGGTGCTGGTTACGGGCGTTATCGCTTTTATATACCTTTACGCAACGGGTAAAAGTGAGTTTCGAGGATTTTACCTGCCAACCATGTTCATGAACACAGGCAACATGGGGCTGCCCCTTGCGCTGCTTGCCTTTGGCCAGAGCGGGCTCACTGTAGCCATACTTTATTACGTAACGGTAAGCATACTTGTTTACACGGTTGGGATTTACATTGGAAGAGGCAGCGGTGGGTTTCGTGAGATACTGCGTCTGCCCCTTATATACGCTACCGTGGCGGGGATAGCGCTTAACGCCGGGCATGTATCAATACCCACGCCAATATTCACGGTACTTGATATGCTCGGCGCTGCCACCATTCCACTTATGCAGCTGAGCCTCGGGTACAGGCTTCACTCCACATCGTTATCAAGACCAATGATGGCGCTCTCAAGCTCTGTTATAAGGCTTGGCATAGGTTTTCTGGCTGGTCTCGCTATTGTCACCATATTCAACATAAACGGCGTCACGGGCAAAGTCATCATACTATCTTCATCAATGCCCGCCGCGGTGATAAACTTTATAATAAGCAAACGCTACAACCTTGATGAGGACTTTGTATCCTCTGCAGTAGCTCTAAGCACTTTGCTGAGTCTCATTACAATCCCGGTGCTTCTGCTCTGGCTAATGTAAGGCCAATTGGGCCGCCTAAGGCGGTTTCATGTCCCGGCACCACATCCCCCTATTGATTTTCTTTGTCTTACTTTCTTTTTTCCGAGGCGAGTTGGGCCGCCTAAGGCGGTTTCATGCCCCGGCACCACACCCCCCTATTGATTTTCTTTGTCTTACTTTCTTTTTTCCAAAAGAAAGTAAGGAAGTTTTTAGTTATTTACTCTTATTTTCCATCCCTCTTCTCTCTTCAGGACACGTCCGATTATAGCTGCATCAGGGCATTTTTCCTGTAGATTGCCAAGCAGGTTTTCTGCCTCGCCACCTGCCACGGTTAATAGCAGCCCCCCTGATGTCTGGGGGTCAAAGAATATAAGTTCTCTCTCTTTGGATATGGCGGGAGTAATCTGAATGTCTTTTATAAGCGCGTCCCTGTTGGAGGCTATGGTCTTTGGCCTCATGGATTTCTTTTTTACAAAATCCAGTGCCCGTGGAAAAATTTGCACTGCATTGGCATCAATCTCAAAGTTTACCTCTGACGCCTCGCACATCTCCATAGCGTGACCAAGGAGCCCGTAACCCGTAATATCAGTACAGCCTCCCACATCCGCACCCAAGAGTACCTCCATCGCGGACTTATTCAGTGCGGTCATGCTGCGTATGGCGGGAGCGGCCTCTGCAAGGGTCATCTTGCCGGCCTTGAGAGCGCTTGTTATCACACCCACGCCTATGGGTTTGGTAAGGATAAGAACGTCACCAGGACGAGCTCCTGAGTTAGCCAGAATTTTATCGGGATGAACAAAACCCGTAACCGAGAGCCCGTACTTAACCTCACTGTCCTCAACAGAGTGGCCGCCCACGGTAAGGACCCCGGCCTCGTTCATCTTGTCCATGCCGCCCTTAAGGATATCACCAAGGACACTCATATCCAGCGCCTTTGGAAAACCAACGATATTCATGGCAAGGCGCGGAGTGCCGCCCATGGCGTAGACATCGCTAAGTGAGTTTGCAGCGGCAATCTGACCAAAGGTATAAGGGTCGTCCACGATTGGCGGAAAAAAATCAAGGGTTGTTATAATGGCCGTATCATCAGATATCCTGTAGACACCGGCATCATCGGCGGTATTAAAACCAACGAGCAGGTCGGGGTCTGATACAGCTGGCAGTTGGCTCAGGACCTGAGCCAGGGCATCTTTGCCGATTTTGGCGGCTCACCCGGCGCAGCTTGCCCAGCTTGTAAGTTTTATCTCTTTACCGCTCTTAAACATGAGAGCTCCTTTAGCAGTTATGAGTTTAAGCGAGGGTCCTTACATCACCACTGCGGATGGTGAGGCCCTCTCTATCAAAGTACTCAAGTATGAGAATAGCGAGTTTTCTTCCGCAGCCAAGTATATCACGGCACTGTGCCGCAGTGATACCGCCATTATCAGTGATAAACAGTACAGAGCTTTTTCGTGCCGAGTCAAGAACCCCACCGTCAATATAATAATCTTTTTTTATAACAAAAAGCTCTCTGTTTTTTCTCATATAGGATAAGACCCCATCTATTGTATTTACAGGGTAACCAAGGGCCCTTATCTCCTCCAATTTTGTCATGGCAAGACCTTTTGATTGAAGAAGTTTTTTAATCTGAGACGCGATGTTTTGCTCGACCTCACTAAGTAGAGGATTAAATCCCTTTAGGCGAAGCTTTCCATGGCTACGCAGCAAAGGCCCTTTGGAGACCATCTCACTGATTATAAACCTGTACAGAGGTCTCATGCTTTCAGCGCTTTTTCTATCCTTAAGTTCGGCGATAAAGATCGTAAGCAGGTCTTCTTCAGTAAGGCCCTCTTCAAGGGGGTGCTCTTCGTGGTATGACCCAAGCATTTCTTTTAGGACCTCTATCACTTCAAGGGCATATTTTTGACTTATCAAAAACCCGCCGCCAGAATAAAAGAGTGAATTGTTTTTCTCAAGCAGAGAAGAGATGAGAGATTTAACTTTATCAGACCTTTTGTTAAGAAGCAGCGCAAGTGTGTGCATATCAAAACCCGGACGCGCTCTGCTAAGAAGTGTCAAGAGGTCAACTAATACTGCATCTTCGTCATAAGGCCCGCTCTGAGGGGTTAGACTCTTAAAGTCCGGCACAAGGTCTTTATCGGCATATGAAAAGACCACCCTGCCGCCGCCTACGGTGGTATTAACAGAAGGGTCTCGGAGGATAAAGGCATCACCGCGCATCATGAGCAGGGGACGTCGTAGAATGAGTCGACCGCTAATGGTCTCACCCGGCAGCACTCTTTTTTTACCTGCAAACCTTATCCGAGCAAGGGTCTCGCCCGTATGATGATGTACCTTAATAAGGGCCCTGTCCCTGAAGGCTGTGGGGGCCTTTTTCATAACGTCTTTTTTCTGAATAAAAGTAAACGTGCAGTCAATCTCCGGTACAGAGGAGAGAAATGGCTCCAGCTCCTCGGACATAAGGCATGTTCCTCGCTTTAACTCCTTCCACGAGAGACCTGAGATATTTACGGCGGCCCTCTCTCCGGCGCTTACTTTATCTGCCTTAATATGCATGGACTCCAAGCCTCTGGCCTTTAATAACCTGCCGCTTGGATAGGCGATAATGGATAAACCCTTTTTCAAAGTACCCGCGGCCACAGTACCCGTAACTACCGTACCAAACCCCTTAATGGTAAAGGAGCGGTCTATGGGCATACGAAAACAACTTTGCTCAGCATGTATCTCTTGTATATTTCTGCTCGCTTTCATGGAGAGTAGCTTTGCGCTAAGGGCCCGCGTAAGTGCCTCCACCCCCTCATTGGTCTTAACCGAGACCCTGAAAAAAGGGGCCCCCTCAAGTACTGTGCCTGAGATAAAGGATAAAATATCTTCTGCAACTACATCAACCCTTGCCTTTTGCACAAGGTCGCACTTGGTAATAATAAAAAACACTTCACTAATGCCAAGGAGCCTGATTATCTCAAGGTGTTCAATGGTCTGCGGCATGATGCCGTCATCAGCTGCTACGGTAAAGAGCACAAGGTCCATACCCGTGGCACCGGTAAGCATGTTCTTGATAAAACGCTCATGCCCGGGGACATCTACGATAGCTGCCCTGTAGAGGGTGTGATTATCCTCAAAATCAATATAGGCAAAACCAAGCTCTATTGTAAGGCCGCGCTTTTTTTCCTCAATAAGCCTGTCAGTGTCAATAGAGGTAAGGGCCTTTACAAGGGAGGTCTTGCCGTGGTCAATGTGACCGGCTGTACCTATGATTAAAGAAATTTTATTAATCTCTCTGCTCATCTACGTACCTTTACTTAATGAATATGCAAAACAGAAAATAATAATATTCTTAGTTTAACACATTGAGCTGAAGGAGCGAAAAGGAGATTAAAGGCATGTAGAGCTTTAGAGAAAAGATAAGGAAGCGGAGACAGGGCTACTCTTTAAGTTCTTTACTGATAAGGCCGCGGAGTACAGATCTGTGGCAGAGAGCTGAGTCTCTGCAGGTGCAGAGCAGGGTTACATTAGAGGGTTTTTGTTCCAGGTTCTCGGCGCTCGAATAAATCAATGCAGGCGCTTTACCAAGGGCATGTTGCCTGGCCTCAGAGTCCATCTCCTCAAGATAGGCACAACGAAACTCATCCCAGGAGATCTCACCGCTTTTATATGCCTTAATCAGTACCGGCGCGGGCGAGAGGTCTTTCAGCCAGAGATGAACCCTGTCTTTAGATACACCGCGCGGCCAGTAACGTGTAACAAGCACACGTACACCGTCTTCATCTGACGCAGGGTCGTAGATGGATTTTGTCTTTATCATGATATAAAGGACACGTATCTCAGGTACACCCACCATAGGCAACGGCCCCGGCACAGTAAGAGCCGGAGCCGTCTTTACCCCTGAGTATTATTAGATATAAAGTGTATCGTCAGCTTCTTTTACAAGCTCCATAAAGGCCACAAGCCCCATGCTCGCATCAACAACATCCATAAGCTCGTTGCGGGCGATATTTAAGACAGCCATACTGGCCGTGCAGGCATAGAGCTCAATATCACCGAACCGCTTTGCCGTAGTGAGCATCTCGCTTATGCTGTCAAAGGTGCCGCGATCAAGGTTTTTCTGAATCTCATCCTTAAAAGGCGCGGGCTCCCCTTCTATAACCACCTGATCTGTCTGTCCCACCACAAGGCGTTTCAAGGCCCCGTAGCTGCAGAAGATACGCACCTTGCCGCCTGTGGCAAGGACTACGTTGCAGATGGAGATGGCATGATAGACCCTGTCATAAGACCCTGAATGCAGAAAAATACACATGCTGTACTGCTTCTTATCCTTACCCATAATCAGACTGCCCTTATCTTCTCGGCCCACTCCAGGAGCGATATGTCTTTTTGACGTGCTTCCCAGAATTTATCACCAAGATTATCAAGGTCTTCAGGGGTAAGGCGCTCTGAGAGTATGGCAAGCCCATCGCAGTTGCTCACATGGATAAGCAGGGCCTTGGCGGCTTTTTGCCCCTCATCAGCCTCTTCGTCCGTAAGCTCGTCTTTACTGAGAAGACCGGCGCATGCCTTTGCCGTATTCACAATATCCGTATGCTCGCTAATCAACTGGTCCACATACTCGCCAAGAAAGTCCCTCATGGCAGGATAGAGCGTCTCTTCCTCGTACCTGAAATGCGGTCCCGTAAGTGAGTCAAGGCGTCCGAGAATCTCTCTTGCCTTAACCACGTCTTTGTTTTTAAGTGCATCGGTAAGCTCAAGAACATCATCGCGTACCTTTCTGTGGTCTTCCCTGAACTCAGCTATAGCGTCTAATTTACCTGACATCTTGCTCCTCCTTATGTGTAATGTAGTTTATCTATGTACTATAGCACAAATATGCTTTTGCGGGGAGCTGTGCCTGTAAAAAAAATATTTTTTTCTATACTGGCCAAGGCGTGGTGCAGTGGCGCAGGTCCGTATAAACAGCATACGAGTGTAGAGGTTATTTTGTTAAATTTTAAGATTTTACTAATTGGACAGCAGGTAATCAGGTCCTTGCATGAGAGCAGCAAGGTATGGGAGGGGGTAGCCTATAAGCTGAGGTATTATATTTGCTAACTGCCGGAGCAGCATGAGGTTTTAAGGGCGCTTTATGGTCACCTGCCCTATGTATGCTGAGGCATTGCCCCTTCAGGGGATTACACTATTAAAGACATCAACCATCTGCCCGGTAAAGTTATCCCAGCCAAAGTTTTTTCGTACCCAGGCAAATGCCCGCTCAGAGGTCTCTCGCGTCTTACCTGGGTTTAAGAAAATATACTCTATGGCACAGCTTATATCATCGGTAACAAGACCGAGTTTTTCCCTTGCGATAAGCCCTGAGGCGGCAAAGGCCCTTGAGACAACAAGAGGGGCACCTGAGGTAATGACCTCAAAAGGATAAAGCCAACCGCCCTCGGTTTTTTCGGGAAATACCGTAACATCACTTGTCCTGTATAATTGGCGTGATACGTCCTCTCTCAGATGGCCCGTAAATATCACATGTTTTTCCAGCCCCTTCTCACTTACATAGGCGTCAATTGCCTTTCTGTATGCACCGCGTGGGGAGATTCCCGTAAAAACAAGTACAATATCCTTTATCTTCTTACGGAGCCTCTCAATGGCCTTAAGGCTCTCAAGCTGATTTTTCTGCGGAGATATCATGCCCGGGTGAAGCACCACAAAACGGCTCCCAAGCCCGTATAGGTCCCGTATCTCATTGTTTTTTTCAGGAAAGCTTACGCCAATATCCATGCCATAGGGGATAATATGAGGTTCACGGCCATATCTGCGTTTAACTCTATCTCGGTTCGAGTCATCGCCAACGCAGATGGTATCAATGAATTTGTTGATAATATACTTATCCATGGAGACACCGAGACCGTACACGGCCCTTAAGAGTAGAGACCTGCGAAGGTTTGCCCTCACATCGCCGGGCTCGTTAAACATCCATACAACGGGTTTTGTAATCCCGTAAGCAGCCCATGTTGAGGGGAAGTTGTAGAGGTTTACTACGTCATAATCCTCGGCGTATCTCTTGAGCATAGAGCTAAGGGAGATAATATCTTTAATAAGCCTCAAACCCTCACCAAGCCCTGAGCTTCTCCCTGAGCTGCGGTAACCGTAACTTGCCGGAAAGTACAGGTCAGAGCCCTCGTAACCGCCTTCCAGATTGCCGCAGGGCGTAAGGGTCATCACAGAGCTCTCAATACCTCTCTTCTCAAGACACCGTGAGAAATTTTTTACTACCCTTATGGAACCGCCACCAGACGAGAGGTGGGGATGAACGATTAGCACTCTCATACTCACTCCCAATAAGAATTCCTGACTCAGAAGAAGAGAATTCATTAAAAGGCAAATGAATCTCCACATAGACCTATCGGCAATTTCATAAGAAAACTTTATCAAGGATGAGTTTTTCATGGTGCGGCAGTCTTAAAAGAAACAGAGTCACCAGCTCCCCTGCAGTAAGAGAGAGGGCTCTCTTATATCATTGACGTGCCAGGGCTTAAAATGCCGCAGAGAGAGACCCTGAATATAGGGGCAAATAAACCGCCCCAATATAAGCGCCTTTTAGACCGTAATTCTACCGCCTTATCTTAGCGCGTAGAGCTGCGGTCATTATCATAGATGTGAGTTCACATGATGAGGAGGTGTGTTTCTGAGATGAGTCCTCTTTTCAACTAAACCGATGATTACATTTTATAAGACAAAGAAGGACCTGTCAAGAGGGAAAACAAATAAGAGGGGTTTAATAGGTACTCAACCCGCTGTTGTTGGGTCTAAGGCGGGGGTGCGATTAAATCCTGCCTCTGAAGTACTCAATTGTTCTCTTTAACCCCTCACGAAGAGGCAGCGAGGGGTCCCAGTTCAGGGCCTCTCCGGCAAGGGTGATATCAGGCTGGCGCTGCAGTGGGTCGTCCTCGGGCAGTTCCATATGTACTATCTTTGAGGTGCTTCCAAGAAGCTCTTTTACCAGCTCCGCAAGCTCTATCATGGTAAACTCATGAGGGTTGCCGAGATTTACCGGTCCTATGCACTCTGTATTCTCCATCATGGCTATGAGCCCGTCTACAAGGTCGTCCACATAACAAAAACTCCTGGTCTGCGTGCCGTCGCCGTAGATGGTCATGTCCTCACCCTTCAGGGCCTGAACAATAAAGTTACTCACTACGCGGCCGTCATGGGGCAGCATCCTTGGCCCGTAAGTATTAAAAATCCTTACAACGCGTATATCCACCTTGTTCTGCCTGTGGTATGAGAACATCAGGGCCTCGGCGCAGCGTTTGCCCTCGTCATAACAGGCGCGCGGCCCTATGGGGTTGACGTTGCCCCAGTAGGACTCTGTCTGCGGGTGCACAGTGGGGTCGCCGTAGACCTCTGAGGTAGATGCCTGGAGTATCCTGGCATTTACGCGTTTGGCAAGGCCAAGCATATTAAGGGCACCCATGATGCTTGTCTTAATGGTCTTCACGGGGTTGTGCTGGTAATGAACGGGAGATGCGGGACAGGCCAAATTATAAATCTCGTCCACCTCAAGGAGAATAGGCTCTATGATATCGTGCCTGATAAGCTCGAAGTTTGGGTTATCAAGCAAATGCGCGATATTCGACCTTCGCCCCGTATAGAAGTTATCAAGGCATAAGACAATAAAACCCTTTTTAAGAAGCCGCTCCGAGAGATGTGAACCTATAAAACCTGCGCCTCCTGTTACAAGAACCCTTTTAATCATATTTTATAAATCCCCTCTATGTAGAGACCATACCCTGATAATTAAAACAGGGCACCATTATCTGTTATAAAAACCTGCCATTGAAGAGACAATACGGTTAAGCTCTGATTTTTTAAGCCCCTGGAATATGGGTAAGGCAAGGACCGTTCTGGCGGCCTCTTCGGAGCGGGGAAAATCCCCCCTCTTATAACCAAGATACTCAAAACACTTCTGCAGGTGCATGGGTACGGGGTAATAGACCTCAGTGCCTATGCCGTCCCTGGCCATGTGTTTTCTAAGGGCCTCTCTCTTATCTACCTTTACAACAAACTGATTATATACGGAGCGGCACTTTGTGGCGATAAAAGGCAGGGAGACACGTTCTGCAAGGCCGGCTTTATTAAACAGCCCGGTGTATAAAGAGGCGTTTGCACCTCGCTCATCAGCCCATTTATCAAGATAACGCAGCTTAACACGCAGTACCGCTGCCTGCATCTCATCAAGCCTGCTGTTCACGCCAATGGCGTCATATACATAACGGCCGTTTGCGCCGTAACCTCTAAGTTTTTTAAGGAGCTCCGCTCTTTTCCTGCTGTTTGTTGTTATCATGCCGCCGTCGCCCATGGCGCCGAGGTTTTTTGTGGGATAAAAGGAGAAACACCCGAAGTCCCCTATTGCGCCGGCCTTTTTCCTGCCATACCCCGCGCCTATGGCCTGAGCCGCGTCTTCTATTACCTTTATGCCGTACTTTCGTCCAAGCCTCATAAGAGGTCCCATATCAGCGCACTGGCCGTAAAGGTGAACCGGTATCATGGCCTTAACGCCTTTTGATTTTCTCTTAAGGCAGGTCTCTGCGGCAGAGGGGTCGATGTTAAAGGTACGAGAATCTATATCTGCAAAAACAGGCACTGCGCCAAGCTTTTCAATGACGCTTACGGTAGCGACAAAGGTAAATGGCGTGGTAAGGACCTTGTCTCCGCGGCCAACTCCCGCGGCCATGAGGCTGAGATAAAGGGCATCTGTTCCAGATGCCACGCCAACGCCGTAACGTGCCCCTGAGTACCGGGCTACCTCTGCCTCAATAGCAGAGACGTTATCGCCAAGTATATAACGGCCTGAGTCGCATACTCTGGCTACCTCGGTCTTTATCTCTTTTTTAATGCCTCTGTACTGTCTGCTGAGATCAAAAAAGGGTATATTCAAGATATTTTTCCTCTACCATAATATGTTATAACCTCTACCCTAATAGGATAAAGGCCGCATTCGCTGACTTTATGTATATATGAGGAGGCAGAGTTTGCCCTTCCCGGCCTGATGTACTCTCTCAAAAAAAACTTTAAGTGCGCCCCTCATCCTTACAGGTCTCTCTCTGTGAAGGGTGGCGGCCGGAGAGTACTTTTTTATAGACATTATCAATAATACCGTTGATAAAAGGAGCCGAGTTCTCTGCCCCAAAACGGTTGGCAAGCTCCACGGACTGGTCCATAACAACCTTGCAGGGCACATCCAGATGATAGAGCAGCTCGTAAACAGCGATTCTGAGGATGTTACGGTCCACCACCGTCATCCTCGTAATGCTCCAGTTCTTCGAGGCCCCGTCTATGAGGCGGTCTATCTCCACAAGGTTGCTCATCACCCCGTCGCTGATAATCTCACCGTAGGAGGTCTCACTCCCCTCTGTGGCGGAGTGGTTATCACCCTGCCCTCTTGGGCCCGCAAGACCAACACCGCTGCCTGTGATATCAAGCCTGTAGAGCTTCTGCAGGGCCTTCTCTCTTTCCTTATGACGCGAAGACCTCTTGGCACCGTGGACCTTTGTCATGAACTCTCTTTTACTGTAGAGAGCAGGTTTGCCATCTCAATGGCAGTGAGTGCGGCATCACTGCCCTTGTTGCCGGCCTTGGTCCCGGCACGCTCAATGGCCTGCTCCAGCGTATCAGCGGTAATTACGCCAAAGGCAAGAGGCACGCCTGTGGCAAGGGCCGTACTTGCTATGCCCTTTGAGACCTCTGCCGCGATATAATCAAAATGAGGGGTAGCGCCTCTTACAACGCATCCCAGACAGATAACCGCGTCATAGACGTTTTTTTCAGCGAGGCTCTTTGCCAGCAGCGGCATCTCAAAGGCCCCGGGTACCTTTGCAACATCTATGGAGTCCTCTGCGGCTCCGCTTCTAAGCAACGTATCAATGGCGCCCTCAAGAAGCCTGCTCCCGATAAAATCATTAAACCTGCTTACAACTATGGCGAAGCGTAATCCTTTGGCGGATAAATTTCCTTCAAATATATTTGCCATACCCTCTCCTTGTATTTTTATAAATACTTTAAGAACACTCTGACGCCACTCTTGTTAAAAAAAAGAGTGGCTCGGGCTTAATTATAACCCGAACTCATGCCCGTGCACACCTGCTGAGCATTACAAAGACAATTACGATTATACAGAGACTCCGAAAGCAACAGAGCCCCGTAGACTCTACGAGATATTACCCACCGCCCCAAAAGCAGCCTCTGACGCGCACCTCTCGTGCTTACATATCACCTGTCTTGTCTACTGAGTCAAGAAAATGACCCATCTTATCTTTTTTTGTCTTAAGATATCTTACGTTTTTCTTGTTTGGCACCGTCTCAACAGGAACGCGTTCCGTAATCTCAAGGCCGTAACCCTCAAGGCCCACTATCTTCTGCGGGTTATTGGTAATTATACGCATCTTCCTGATACCAAGATCAAGAAGTATCTGCGCACCTATGCCGTAATCACGGAGGTCTGATTTAAACCCCAGACGTTTATTGGCCTCTACAGTATCAAGGCCCGTGTCCTGCAGCGCATAGGCGCGTATCTTATTGGCAAGCCCAATGCCACGCCCCTCCTGATGCATGTATAAAAAGACTCCGCTCCCCTCTTTTTCTATCATCTTCATGGAGGCCTTCAGCTGGTCCCCGCAGTCACAGCGCTCGGAACCAAGCACATCGCCTGTTAGACACTCTGAGTGCACA
>JAJRZX010000035.1 GCA_024275045.1 Deltaproteobacteria bacterium | reverse complement strand
ATCCATGACAGTGACTTTAACGTCATAAAATGCAACAGGGCATATCAGAGGCTTGCGGCCATGCCATTCTCGGATATAGTGGCAAGACCGTACTATGAGGTTTATCCCGTGCTCAGCGGTCCCTTCTCCATCTGCTCCAGCGAGAAAGACAGCTACTGCCGCATGGAGGAAGAAGAGATAACCCTTAATGAGAATCTCACCTACAGGGTAAGATACATACCTTTAAAGGACAAAAGCGGCAAATTCACATACGCCCTTCACCTCATGGAGGATATAACCGAGGAAAAAATAAACCTTGCGCGTATAAAGCGGGAGATGGCAGTAAACGCTCAGCTCCTTAAAATAGCCGAGGCCACCTCCAAGACCACTAACCTTGACCACCTGCTAAAAGAGATAGTGGCATGCGTAAAAGACATACTCCCCGCTGATATGGTGGCCTCGTACCTCGGAGATGATGCCACCAAGTCTTTTTTACCCTGCCACGGCATTGGCATAGAGGAGAAACACCTGCCCATCTTCAAGAGCGAGGCCATTGACGGGCGCACCCATGCCATTATAAAGGCCCTTGAGACAGGCGAAATTTGCATACTCAGCACAGCAGACTCCGTACAGATGAGCAACGTCTTTAACGGCAACAGGTTTATCCAATGCCTTGCCGCCAACGCCACCATAGCGGTTATCCCCATAACGTACAGAGAGGCCTACCTGGGGCTTATTATAGCCGTGTACAACGGCTCTGAAGGCACGGCCTACAAGATAGAGCAGCGTGACCTGCAGCTTATGACGGGTTTTGCCAGCCAGGCCTCAGTGGCCATAGACGAGGCGCGGCTCTACAAGGAGTCTCTCAGCAAGACCATGGACCTCTCACGAAAGATAATGACCATAAGGATGCTCAACGAGATAGACCGCTCCATACTCTCGGCACCGGGCACGGAAGAGATTCTGGAGACATCGGCAAGGATGATATCACGCCTTGTTCAATGCGACGGGGCAGATGTCTGGGTTGTAAAAGAGAACCGCCTTGTATACACCGCGGGGTACGGCCTTACACTTGCAGAAAGAGGCGATTCCTTTAATACAAAAGGCACCTTTTTCTCACGTGTTATAAGAGACGCCATGCCCTTTACCCTGGCCGCCGCAGATGAGATACAGGTGCCGCTTGGGATTGAGAAAAACTTTATAACTCAGGGGCTTAACTCCATCATCATAATACCGCTAACTGTAAAAGACGAGATAAAGGGCATGCTCAACGTCTCATCGAGGCGTGTGGCGGCCTTTGGGTCCGAGGATCTATCCACGCTGGAAAAATTCTCCTCACACATAGGCGTGGCACTTGAGAATACGCGCCTCATAAGCGACCTTGAGGGGTTATTTCTCGGCACGGTACGAACCCTCTCAAAGACCATAGACGCAAAGAGCCCCTGGACCCGCGGCCACTCCGAGAGGGTGACGGAGATAGCCATACGCATAGCACGGGTAATGGGTTTTCAAAAAGAGCGCTTACGGGACCTTGAGCTCGCCGGGCTGCTCCACGATATTGGAAAGATAGCCACCTATGAGGGCATATTGGATAAGGCCGGAAAATTAACGAATAACGAGTACGAACAGATTAAACACCACCCTGTAAAGGGCGCCGAGATACTCTCTCCCCTAAAGCAGCTCAAGGACATTATCCCGGGCGTGCAGTACCACCATGTATGGTATGACGGCAGAGGATACCCTGAGGCAGGGATAAAAGGCAAGGATATTCATGCCTTTGCGCGCATACTATCAGTGGCTGACACTATTGACGCCATGAGCGCGGACCGTCCGTACAGAAAAGGCAAGTCCATAGACGAGGTAGTGGCGGAGCTCAGAAGATGCGCGGGCACGCAGTTTGACCCCGAGGTGGTAGATGCCTTCTTATCTACTCTGAGATAAAGCTCTTCGCCCCCCCTTAAGACTTAACTTTCAAGTCATTTTTACCGTTATATAGAATATAGAGACTGAGAGGGAGAAAAGACCGTCTCAGGGCGCAGAAGAGAGCACACACACTCTCTCTGCAGAGAACCAATGGATGTAGGAGCGGTCT
>JAJRZX010000034.1 GCA_024275045.1 Deltaproteobacteria bacterium | reverse complement strand
CCGCAACGACAAAGGCCGACATTACGTCCGATGAGCTCATCGGGATGGTTCTTAAGACGGGCGAGATTGCCGTTGATACCATGGCGCTGCTGGACAAAGCTAATACCTCGACTTACGGCACTCAGAAGGCTACAGAGGTCTTCACCGGCCTTATCGAGGGACCGGGCATCCCTGGTAAGCGGCCATGATCTTCGTGACATAAAAGAGCTCCTTGAGCAGACCGAGGGCAAGGGCATCAACATATATACACACAGCGAGATGCTTCCCTCCCACGCATACGGCGAGCTCAACAAATACAAGCACCTCATAGGCAACTACGGCATGGCCTGGCATAACCAGTATAAGGATTTCGAGAACTTTACCGGTGCCATTCTCATGACGACAAACTGCATTAAAAAGCCAAAAGACAGTTATAAAGACCGCATATTTACTACCGGTCTGGCCGGCTGGCCGGGTCTGACTCATATCAGAGATAGGCGTAAGGGAGAGGCAAAAGACTTTACAGAGATCATCGAGAAGGCCCTGGAGCTTGGCAGTCTCGTACCTGAAGAGGGCAAAAAAATTACAATAGGTTTTGCCAAAGATCAGGTAATGGCCTTATCGGACAAGGTAATAGAGGCTGTAAAGAGCGGCGCCATAAGACGCTTCGTAGTCATGGGCGGGTGCGATGGTCACCAGAGCAGCAGGAACTACTACACCGAGCTGGCACAAAAGCTGCCTCAAGATACGGTAATCCTTACGGCGGGCTGCGCCAAGTATCGCTATAATATGCTCGACCTTGGCGATATAGACGGCATACCAAGGGTGCTCGATGCGGGCCAATGCAACGACTCTTACTCCCTTGCCTATATCGCCCTTGCGCTAAAGGACGCCTTCGGCCTCAATGATATTAACGACCTGCCCATCTCTTACGAGATTGCCTGGTACGAGCAGAAGGCCGTTACCGTGCTGCTGGCCCTTTTACACTTAGGCGTAAAGGGGATTCGACTCGGGCCCACGCTCCCGGCTTTTATCTCTCCCGGAGTTGCCAAAATACTGGTGGAGAACTTTGACATCAAGACAGTTACAACGCCTGATGAGGCTATCAGCGAGATGTTCGCTGCTCAGGCAGTGGGCGCATAGGAAGACAAAGAAAGAGGGTCCCCGGCATTGGGACCCTCTTTATCTGACTTCCCATTAAACACATCTACTTATAAGAATAAAAAAGGGCCACGTGAAAATCACGGGGCCCTTTTGTTTTTACTGGTGCGCCTGGAGGGATTCGAACCCCCGGCCCACTGCTTAGAAGGCAGTTGCTCTATCCGACTGAGCTACAGGCGCAGTATTTGTTTGTTTAAAATCCCGCTTTACTCCAACCAACGGGAGAGACTATTTTTTCAAGAGAAACCTCAACCACGCATCTCCCGCTTATTCAGCCCCATTTAAAAAAACCTTCACTTCACATCAATGGCCATGACAAGAAACTCTCTGCCAAGCTTACGGCCATGATGAGGTTCTCTGGTCTTACCGTCATAATAGTACCACGTAAGGGGTTTCATCTTGCCAAGCTCAGCAGGCAGAGGCGGCAGTTCCGAGACCTTCAGTCCCGCGGACTTAAAGGGCTCGGGGTTTAAAAAATAAAGGATATCCTCTGTGGTAGCCTGAGGGGCACGGGAAAAGTGCAGCATATACCGTTTCGTGTCTGGCTCCAGCATGCAGAACTCACCGCTTGCATGGGTGAAATCTATAGCCATCATACCGCTTTTTGGTGTTAGCAGGTTAGCGATAGCGTTAATCTCAGCGGCCGCAACAGTACCGCGGAGACGCAGAACAGGGCCGAACTCCTTTTTAAGGGCCGCAAGCTCTTTCTCGGCATCAGAGGCACTGAAAGCATGTCCCGGAAGCGTGAAAGATATTGACAAAAACAAGGATAGCGGTAAAATGAGGGCAATCAAAACTTTTTTCACGGTCATCACCTTTTTCTCTTCGCCGATTAAGTTAATTAATTACTGTATTGGTTTTTCTTTGCTTTCTTTTTTTCAAAACGTCAGTATTAAGCGTGTTAGTTTTATACTAAAAATCGGTTAATACAATATTGGTTTCTTTTTTTCTAAAGGCATCCGTTATAAACGTGTTTGTCTTACACTAAAAGCCGATCACTGTAATATTGGTTTTTCTTTGTTTTTTTAAAGGTGTCCTTTTTAAGCTTCTTTATTTTACACTAAGAGCCGGTTCTTATTACATTGGTTTTTCTTTGCTTACTTTCTTTTTTTCCAAAAAGAAAGTAAGTGGTCGGGGCGAGAGGATTCGAACCTCCGGCCCCCTGCTCCCAAAGCAGGTGCGCTACCAGACTGCGCCACGCCCCGATCATCCGGCCTTTGTTTTAAGACAAAGCTCAAAGAAGTTTTGTAACATAACATATTGTTATTAGCAAGTCACGGGAGTAAAAAAAACAATGCTCTCTTGCCTTGTATCATCACTGTTGTTATGGGTTGTCTTTAGTGAAAACCTCGTACTGAGAGTGCAGCAGGGCAATAGCCTTTGCTGAGTAAGTTTTAGAGGGTAAATAGCCCTGATATGCCGGTTCAGGGCTATAAAATTACCTTGACAGTGCCTGTTTTTTTGTATACTGTATACAATACGCAAGACATTCAGGTAACACTTAGCGGCTCTGGCGTACTCTTTCATCAAGCGGGACAAAGGTCTCTCAGTCCTCTTGGCGAAAAAAGCGCATAGCACTGGAGCCGGAAGAGCACGACTTACACGGGGATTATACAAGTAGGAACAAAAAGTCTTTTTTGTCCGTATCTATTTAATTTTATTACCCTTTTCCATTCATGTCAGACCTGCCCGCATGGCAGGAACCAAATGGAGGGTCTCATGTCCCGAAAAAAAATCACCGTCATAGGCGCCGGTCATGTGGGCGCAACCACGGCTCTCTGGCTCGGCATAAAAGAGCTTGGAGATATCGTGCTCCTGGATGTTGTAGACGGCGTGCCGCAGGGCAAGGCCCTTGATATGATGGAGGCCTCCCCCATGGAGGGCTTTGATTCAGCGATTCTCGGTACTACAAGCTACGAAGATACCGCAAACTCCGACCTTGTGATTATCACCGCAGGACTTGCCAGAAAACCCGGCATGAGCAGAAGCGACCTCATAGCAAAGAACAAGACCATTATAAAAGACGTTGTAGACAACGTTATCAGCTACTCTCCCGATACCATATTAATAGTCATCACCAACCCACTTGACGTTATGGTCTACGAGGCATGGGAGGCAAGCGGTCTTGCGCCGGAAAAAGTCATCGGCATGGCCGGGGCCCTTGACAGCGCGCGCATGAGGGCTTTTATCGCCATGGAGCTTGGCGTATCAGTGGAAGACGTGCAGGCAATGGTACTTGGCGGACACGCCGATGAGATGGTTCCCCTTGTGAGATACTCAACCGTGGCTGGAATTCCCATATCCACGCTTATACCGGCAGAACGCATTAACGCCATAATCGAGCGCACCAGAAAGGCCGGAGGCGAGATTGTCGCCCTACTTAAGACAGGCAGCGCCTACTATGCGCCAAGCCGCGCCGCTGCGGAGATGGCCGAGTCCATAATAAAAGACAAAAAAAGAATAATCCCCTGCGCAGCATACCTGCAGGGGCAGTACGGTGAGGATGGTTTTTTCGCAGGAGTACCCGTAAAACTCGGCGCAAGCGGTATTGAGCAGATATTAGAGCTTGAGCTAAACGCAGAGGAGCAAGAGGCTTTCAGGGCCTCGGCAAGCGCTATTAAGGGACTGCTGGGAAAACTTTAAAAAACAAAACCTCTCTTACTTTCTTTTGGAAAAAAGAAAGTAAGCAAAGAAAACCAAAGGGGGCAAGCAGAGTACCATTAAACACACAACCTGCGCCCCGCGAGACTTTTAAAAAGAAAGTAAGCAACGAAAACCAAAGGGGAACAAGCAGAGTACCATTAAACACACAACCTGCGCCCCGCGACTTTAAGAAAACCAAGTAAAGCCAAGTAGGATGGGTGAAGCGAAGTGTAACCCGTCAAAAGGACACGATGAGAACCATAACAACTGATGAGATAATCGCACGTGTTAGAGAGACCTGCATAGAGGCCGCCTGCAACCTTGGCGAAGACGCTAAAAAAGCTATTATTGAGGCCCGTGACAGAGAAGAGTCTCCTACGGGCAAGGAAGTGCTCTCGCAGATTGCCGATAACTTCGAGATCGCAGAGACCGAGTCCGTGCCCATGTGTCAGGACACGGGATTAACCATTGTCTTTGTTGAGCTGGGCCGGGAAGTGCACCTTGATGGCTCTCTGGAAGACGCCATTAACGAGGGCGTGCGCCGCGGTTACAAAGACGGCTACCTCAGAAAATCCGTCTGCGACCCTCTTACAAGGGTAAACACAACAGATAATACCCCTGCTATTATCCACACAAAGATAGTGGAGGGAGATAAGCTCCGTATGATAATAGCCCCAAAAGGCGGGGGCAGCGAGAACATGAGCACCCTTAAGATGTTCAAACCCTCAGACGGTATCGAAGCCATAAAGGACTTTGTGGTTAATACCGTAAAAATTGCCGGCGGCAACCCCTGTCCGCCTACGGTTGTAGGCGTGGGCATAGGCGGAAGTTTTGAAAAATCCGCAATCATCGCCAAACACGCTGTTATCCGTACCCTTGGCAGCAAAAACCCCGACGCCTCGGTGGCAGCCATTGAGGATGAGCTGCTTGCAAGGGTAAACGCCCTTGGTATCGGCCCCATGGGTCTTGGCGGCAGTACCACCGCCTTTGCCGTTCATGTAGAGACGCACCCCTGTCATATAGCGAGCCTGCCCGTTGCCGTAAATATTCAGTGCCACGCCGACAGGCATAAGGAAGTTATCTTATAAGAT
>JAJRZX010000001.1 GCA_024275045.1 Deltaproteobacteria bacterium | reverse complement strand
TCTACTCTCACGGCCTATCTTTACTCCCTTAAGGGTAAGGCCGTTACGGATTCCCGTCTCAAGGCTCTTAATCACCACCACACGTCCCGTTGCCCTCTCTGCCATTGAGGTTATAAAGGAGAGCGCATAGGATGAATGAAAAAATATATAAATGGATAGTAAAGATATAAGGAGGAAGCTAAAAAGTACGGCCGCGGCCTTTTGTAGGCCTTTGCGCCATCTGCCGCTCTCTTTAGTCTTTATATTCATGGGGTGATTATAGCATTAAAAAAGGGAGGTAAAAAGAGGCATTACCCCTTGTACCTCCCTCTGTATAACCTTGTGCGGCTCCCGTGCTAAAAGTCCATACGATACCCTGTGACAATAAAGTAATCTCTTGAGTATTCGGTCTGGTTGCCTGTTGTGCGGTCGTATATCCACTCAAGGCCGCCCTCAAACTCCAGGTGTGTGCTCTTTCTCCAGCTGTACTCTGTTCTCAGGCTTGGCCTTATCTTGAACTGAGAGCCGCTGGTCTTGTTGTTCTTGCTGTAATCAAACTGTATCCTGGGGTTTATGCGCCAGTCTTTTTTCAGGCGGAAGCGAGAGTTAAGGCTGAAGCTTGTGCTATTGGAGGCATCGGCATCAGAGTACCGGAGCCCTGCTATTATAAGGTCGTTTTTAATAAGTAGATTGTTGGCTATGAGCTGTATGGAGTAAAAGTACTCAAGTCCCGTGCCCTGCACAGCGGCTACCCCGCCTGAGGCGTCTGTGCCCGTAAGCTCGGAGACCGTAACATTACCGCTTAACTGAAACTTTGTATTAATGGGCTGAGAACCGCCGATGCTCACGGACCAGTTGCTTGCCGTACGGTCAAGGGCCAGTGAGTGGACCTCGTCCTCGCTCTTTGATAACAGAATGTCGGCAACAGAGGTCTCGGTCTGGCCCTGAAGCGCGTTGGTTGTGCTGAGCGATGGGCTCTGCCTGTAATCCATGGAGAGGTTTATTGTCCTGTCTTTTGGCAGCAGCCAGTTGGCAACAAAGAGAAAGGTATTGAGTCTGTTGAAGAATATATCGTAATCAACAAGAGAGAAGTATGAGCCCTTTGAGTCGTTGTAGCGCGCCTCGCCGCCAACGGCCCTGCGGTCTGTTACGCCGTCAACACGCTGGTTAATGGCATAGACGTTAAAGTCCCAGCGCTGCCAGAAGGTGCCGAGGTCAAGGTTAACGCCAAGCAGGCTCTTGTCTGTATTAACGCTGGAGAGGGTGCTTGATTCCGCGGGAAAACCAGCCACAATGTTTATCTTTATGCGCGGGATATTGCCGAGGCTGAGGAGCGCTCCGTCAAAACGGCCAAGTACGCCGCCTGTGCTGTACCACTGGCGTCCAACACGGCCGGAGATATTATTATTGCGGTTCAGCACATCAAGGTACAGTCTGTTTATGCGTCCTTCGCTATCGCCGAGAAAGTCATGCTCGTAGCCGCCGATGAACACGGCGCGTGTCTCATAATCAGCGGTGCGCTTCCTGTAAGAGAGGTCCAGGTCAGTGGAGAGGGAGGAGCGGTTTAGCACGCTGCCGTCAATATCCGTGTAACTGGCGTCGCGGTTATAGAACTGCGAGAGCGTGCCGTAGAGCTCTCTGATGTTCTTGGAGCGTGATTTTCGCGTAAAGCTCTTCTTGGGTATCTCACGCGCTGTGCTTAGACCCGCAAGACGCTGAGTCACTCGCCGCGAACCCTCGCCTGCGGGGTAAAATGTTATGTACTCCCTGTAGGCCTCTTTGGCTTTCTCTGTCTTGCCGTCACGCTCGTAAGCAAGGCCCAGCAGCTCCAGGGCCTCGGGGCTGTACTTGTTCTCAGAGATCTTCAGAACCTTTGAGAGCAGCCTTATGGCCTCTTTGTTCCTGCTGCGAGTCATGGCCTTTTTTGCGTCCTTGAGCCTCGCCTTTATCTCTGTCTCCTGCTTTGTGGTGAGTTTTATCTGTACCCTGCCCATAGGCGCGCCTATGGTGGGAGCCCCTGTTGGCACTATTACGTGTTTTGCTGACCGCAGCTTTTCCGCGGCCTCGATCTTTGTCACCATGGCCTCGGGGAATGTAATGCCAAGGTCGTTTTTCGCCTTCATGGCATCGCTCTGCGATGAGAAAAAACCCATGCGCAGGATATGCCAACGCCTGTCTTTGCCCTTATAATCTACGGTGTACAGGCGGTAATCGCCAAGCGTATCAAGGTTTGGTATGTTCTTGGCCTTGATGGAGCGCTGTGATATATAGAGCGTAACTGTCCAGAGCCCCTTGTCGTCTGAGGGTTTTTTCCCCCTGTGACGGTCTTTCTCTGATTTTATGATACGCCCCGGCAGGCTAAGCCCCTTTTTCTGCGGCGCTATAATGTCAACGGCAGACTCTCGCTCTTTTTTGGATACCTTTATTACAATGACATCGGGATATTTTTCCTTGAGCTCCTTGAGCTTAATGGCAGCGGCCTCTTTTGTGGGAAAGAAACCCAGGCGGAGCCTGT
>JAJRZX010000033.1 GCA_024275045.1 Deltaproteobacteria bacterium | reverse complement strand
GAAAAAAAGCTTCGCACCACAATCTCCCTGCCTGTCTTTCACCTGCCCCAGCTCGTGGGACTGGCCCTTGGCCTTGGCACACGCCAGATGGGCCTTGAACGCCACCTTGTCTCAACAGAAGGCGTATACAGATAAGGGACAAGTGGGCGGGTGGGTGCAGGGGCGAAAATGGGAGCCAGGTGCGGGATAAAAAATGGGGGGGGTATGGAAAATACGTAGAGCAAGGCCGAGGGGGATTTTCTTCAAGCAGAGCAGGATTTGTTTTTGCAGTGCATGATTTTCTTAAGGCTCGATGGAATAAGAACATTACTTGAGATATATAAGGTGAGTAAAAACTTCTCACCAACCTCCCTGAAGCACCTCGTATTTACCCTTTATTTCAAGAAGACTTAGACTTGCCTCCCTCAGCATTATAGCGGAGGTTTTTTTGCGCCTGCTTACTTGCGGCCACCTCTCCACTCCCCAGCCCCAAAATAGCGCCCCCCCCACGCACGCAACGGCCCTGTCAGTAGATAGATACGTTAAGCTCCTCCATCTTGCCCGTAACCATATACACCACGCGCTCGGCGATATTGGTAACCCTGTCGGCTATCCTCTCAAGGTTATGGGCCGCCCACATAAGGTACGTTGCGCCCTTGATTATCTTCGGGTCAGCTATCATCATAAGGAGCAGCTCTCTGTAAATCTGATCATAAAGTGCATCCACATCATCATCCTCATCGCATACCTTTCTTGCCGCTTCCTCGTCTTTATTCTGAAAGGCGGTAATGCTCCTCTCAAGCATACCAATACCCTTCTCCGCCATGCGCGGTATATCAACAAGAGGTTTTACAATGGGGTCTTTACCTATGGATATGCTTATCTTGGCTATGCCGTCGGCATGGTCGGCTATCCTCTCAAGGTCTGTGATTATATTTATAACCGCCCCCAGCATACGGAGATCCTTGGCCATGGGCTGCTGTGTGGCTATTAGCATCATGCACTTTTTTTCAATGGCAAAACGCTTCTTGTTTATATGCTTATCACCCTTTACCACCCTCTCAGATGCCTTCATGTCCCTGTCTTTAAGGGCCTGCACAGATTTTTTAATGGCCGATGCCGTCATCTCGGACATCTCCACCACATCGAGCTGCACGTCCTTTAACGCCGCCCTGTAAGCTTCTCTTGTCATATTATCACCCCTCCCCCTCTCTTCTTAAGACCTTAACCAAAGCGTCCCGTTATATAACTCTCTGTAAGCTTTTTTTCCGGCGCGGTAAAAATCTTAGTAGTCTTATTAAACTCTATGAGCTCACCCATCATAAAGAACCCCGTATACTCAGAGACCCGGGCCGCCTGCTGCATGTTATGGGTAACCATGACTATTGTATAGTTCTCTTTAAGCTCTGCGATAAGGTCCTCTATCCTTCCCGTTGATATTGGGTCAAGTGCGGAGCAGGGCTCATCAAAGAGTATGGTCTCAGGCTCAACGGCGATAGCGCGGGCAATGCACAGCCTCTGCTGCTGCCCGCCTGATAGGTCTTGAGAAGACTGCATTATCCTGTCACAGGTCTCATCCCAGAGCGATGTGTCCTTCAAGGCCTTCTCAACGCGGCCCAGAAGCTCGGTCTTGTTTTTTATCCCCTTTAGCCGCAGGCCAAAGGCAATGTTATCAAATATAGACATGGGAAAAGGCGTGGGTTTCTGAAAGACCATGCCTATGGTGCTGCGAAGGGTCATAAGGTCCGTATCCCCGGCAAGGATGTTATTACCGTCCATACGTATCTCACCCTCGTAGCGGTTGCCGTGATAGAGATCATGCATCCTGTTAAAACAGCGCAGGAATGTTGTCTTACCGCACCCCGAGGGCCCGATAAAGGCTGTTACGGCATTCTCGTGAATAGGCAGGGTAATGCCCTTCAGCGCGTGCGTGCCGTTGGGATAATAAAAGTTAAGACCGCTTACATCTATCTTTATCTTAAGCTTACTCTTCATCGCTCTCCGTACTTCCATCTTATAATAAACCTGCCTGTTAATGTAAGTCCCAATATGAATAAGGCGATAAGCAGTGAGGCGGCCCATGCCTGAGCGTGCCACGAGGCATATGGGCCCATGGCGTACTGGAAGATGGTCACTGTCAGCGAGGCCATTGGCTCGTTCATGTTGGTAGAAAAATAAGGGCTGTTAAAAGACGTAAAGAGCAGCGGTGCCGTCTCGCCCACTATCCTTGAAATGGCAAGGAGTATTCCCGTAAGTATACCTGCCGAGGCCCCTCTGTAAGTTACCTTGAATATAACTTTATATGTAGGGGCTCCAAGGGCAAAGGCAGCCTCACGAAGAGACCAGGGCACGAGTTTTAGCATATCTTCAGTGGTACGCAGTACCACTGGAATCATTATCACCGCAAGGGCCACGGAGCCTGCCCAGCCGCTGAAATGGCCCAGAGGTTTTACAAGTATGGCGTAGATAAAGGTACCCACCACTATGGAGGGCACGCTCACCATGGTATCTGATAATACGCCGATAACACGCGCGTAAGAGGTGCCACGGCAGTACTCGGCTATGAAGGTACCGCCAAGAAGCCCCACGGGAACTCCTATAAGGGTTGCGACGAGGACAATGATAAGCTGGCCTATGAGGGCGTTTCTTAGCCCACCTCCTGCCATGCCCACGGGTGCCGGGTCGTTAAAGAAGAAATCCGGCCCAAGGGCTCCCACACCCTGCACGATTACGTCTATGAGGATGAAGAAGAGCCAGAAAAAGCCCAGAAGCGTTGCCCCCACGCAGAGCGAGAGTACGAGAAAACTCTTTATCTTGCGGCTCGTAATAATATTCATATCAGACCTTCCTCTCGGAACGCATTACAAAGAGCCTTGCGCCGGCAAGGAGAATAAAACTGAAAATAAAGAGTATAAGAGCAAGGAGATATAGCGAGGAGAGGTACATATCAGTATCAGCCTCTGTAAATTCATTTGCAAGGGTAACGGTAATGGTGGAGACCATATCCAGTAAAGACCACGATATCTTATGGGCCCCGCCAAGGACAAATGCAACGGCCATGGTCTCTCCCACGGCCCTGCCAAGAGAGAGGATAATACCGCCGAGAACGCTTATCCTGGCATTTGGCAGGACAACGTTCCTGATGACCTCCCACTTTGTGGCTCCAAGGCCGTATGCGGACTCCTTAACTACGGATGGTGTAAGATTAAATGCGTCCCGTGAGATGGACGCGGTAAAAGGAATAATCATAATAGCAAGTATTATAGAGGCCGTGAGTATGTCTATGCCGAGAGGGGTACCTGCAAAGAATATCTCCAGAACAGGGAGGCGCCCAAAGGTGGCCTGCAGCGCGGGCTCCACGTAATCAGACATTATAGGGGCAAGTGTAAATAACCCCCACATGCCGTAGACTATGCTTGGAATGGCGGCAAGGAGCTCTATGGCGACTCCTGCGGGGCCTTTGAAAAAATTAGGGGACAACTCGGATATGAAAATGGCAATACCTATGGCCACGGGCACGGCCATTACCATGGCAAGAAAAGTAATAAGTATGGTACCGAAAAGGGCCGTGGCCGCGCCGAAGAGCTCACGTACGGGGTCCCAGTCCGTGGAGAAGAGAAAACCAAAAAAACCAAACTTGCCTATGGCAAGAGAGGACTGGACAAAAAGGGTATAAAAGATACCGAGAATCAAGGCGATTATCGATAAGGAGGCCACTGCCGTCATGATATAGACCGCGGTTCCGGTGATGTCTTTATTATTGTGAGAAGCCACTTCAACCCTCGTGTGCTTATAAGCCGGGCAATAAGAGAGATATACTCGCTAACCCATAAAAAAATGGGGACGGTTTGATTATTACATAACCGTCCCCAGATTCAACAAAAATTACATCTATTTTTGACCCTGCGGGTCTTTATTTACTCAGTATATACCCTCGCTCTTCCAGTATGCCCTTACCTTTGCCTTGAGAGACCCGGGAAGGGGAACATATACGAGGTTTGTAGCCGTATCATCGCCGTTATCAAAGGCCCAGTCGTAGAACTTTACCACTTTTTTGTTGGCCTCTTTCTTTTCTTTGGCAAGGAGTATGAATGTGGCTCCGGCTATGGGCCAGGAGTTCTTTCCGGGCGCGTTTACAAGCCAGAGGTAGAAGTCCTGAGCTGCGTCAAAATCACCTGAGGCCGCTGCGGCCTTGAAGGAATCAAAGCTTGGCGCTACATACCTGCCAGCGGCGTTCTTGAGCTTAACATAGTTAAGGTTGTTCTGTTTGGCGTAAGCAAACTCTACATAACCGATGGAGCCGTTAACCCTCTTTACATAGTTGGCCACGCCCTCGTTGCCCTTGCCGCCTATGCCTACGGGCCATTTTACGGCCTTGCCTGCCCCTACCTTGTCTTTCCACTCCTGGCATACGCCTGCCAGGTATGAGGTGAAGATGGCCGTTGTACCGGAACCATCAGAGCGCCTTACAACTGTTATCTTCTTATTGGCGAGCTTAACGCCTTTATTAAGACCTGTTATGGCGTCATCGTTCCACTCGGTAATTTCTCCGAGGAATATCTTGCAGAGCGTTGTGGAGTCAAGCTTTACGGCTCCGGTCTTTACGCCCTTCATATTGATGACAGGTACTACTCCGCCGATAACCGCGGGGAACTGCAGAAGCTTGTTTTTCTTAAGCTTTGAGGGCTTAAGAGGGGCGTCTGATGCTCCAAACTCCACTGTGCGGCTCGCTATCTGACGCTGACCGCCGCCTGAGCCGATTGACTGGTAGTTAAGCCTTACGCCTGTGTCTTTGTTATAGTTATGACCCCAGGCAGAGTACACGGGATAAGGAAAAGAGGCCCCTGCTCCGTTTAACATCTCAGTTGCGTTGGCTCCGGTGTTGATCATCATACCTGCCGCCAGAACAGATAATCCTATTATTAACAAACGCTTCATTTTCTCTCCTTCAGATTTATCAGAACTTCCTGGTTTAGTAAGCCTGTAGTGATATTTCGCTATCTCTTATCCGCCGCGCTCTTGCGGCGGCTTATTTGTAAGGGGGGAGTCACCCCCCTCTGGAGGAAGAGCCCGTCCGGGTCAACCGTCCCGGACGGCGATTACGGGAAAGGATCGGGGCTTTCCCGTAAACTCTTTTAAAGGCCGCTTAAAATACGTACTGTGCCTGTACAAAGACCTCATTCTCGTCTTTACCGTCTACACCATCAAGGTTCTCACCCATCCTGTAAACAACCTGGCCTTTGACATGATGGCCGCTCACAAAGTAGTTGAGCCCAAAGGAGGTACGTTTCCATTTTTTGGCGTAGTTATCTGCATCCTGGCGCTGGAAGGCCGCTACGACCTCAAGCCTGTTGGCAAGTATCATGTAACCGCCCTCTACGGCGAAGTTCTCTAATGTAGTTGAGCCGTCTTTGTATATACCGCCTGTGGCCCTGTTATCAACGGTCTCGGCGCGAAAGCTGTTGTACTCCGCGTCTACGGATACGCCCTTGAAGCGAACCGCGCCACTTACCTCAATACCTTCCACATTATCCACGTCCAGCTTGCTGCCTCCGCTTGTATCCATGCCGGAGATATTGGTGCGGGTATTGTTGTCGTCATCATTCTGCCATCCGTACCCGGCCACGTTAACAACGGCCTTAAGTCCGCCTTTGCCAAGGTCTCCCTGACTCATTGAGAGGTGACCAAAGGGGTGGAAGCTTACACGCGCGCCGATCATGGTACCCTGGTTAAAATCAGAGTTCTGGTTTACTGGTGTATCAAAGTCAAGTTTCTTGGAGTCAGGGTCAATGTCCGCTATGGCCACTGATAGACCGTATGTGACCTTTTTCTCAAGAAGTGATCCCGTAAGATGCACGCCCGTGTTCCTCTCGGGAGAGCCGTAGTTGTGGTCACCGACGAATGTACGCTCTACGAGCTGCTGTTTCTTTGAAGAGGTAAGGTCCTCTTGTGAGAAACGGAAGTAGGCGTTACCAAACTCTATCTTTATGTTATGAGGACCGGAGTAACCGATGAATGCGTCCTTAATGGCTATCTCGTTATCCCCGGCGGCATCGCCCATATCCCACTGGAACTTACCCTTCCAGTTCTTTGTAACGCTGCCCTCTATAAAGGGACGCAGACGTCTGAAGAATATTGAATCCTCTCCGGCAGGGTCTGTTGTCGCTGTCTGCATGTTCTTAAAGTGATACTGGAGCTGAATTCTTCCGCCTATTTTTACGTACTTATCACCGTCTTTATAAACAACTATACCTGAGGCATCGGCGTTATTAACGACCCCGGTCATGAGAGTAAACAACGCCACCAGGACAATCCCCAGACCTGTAAATACCTTTTTATATCCGCCATTACTTATCTTCATTTCTTTTCTCTTCCTCTCCTTTTGCAGTCTTTCCACTGGTTATTATATAGCCGATATGGCCGCGCCTTCTTTAAAACTCCACCTTAACGCATGTGCAAGAAAAATCGGGCATTCCGTAAAATCGTCTTTAGAGCAGTATTGCTCAAGATCATCCACCACCGGTGTGTATAGAGCGGGTGATGCCTTGCAGAGCCTGTGTGTCGAGATACCTTTCAGATAGGGACATTCCATATCTTCCTCCTGTTTTTTTGTCTATGTCTTCTGTGTTTTTTACAACTGTACAGTGCCTTTGTTACAGAATTATGACAAAAGTGTGAAGTGAGTGTGACAAAAGTCTGTGAGGGAAATTTGGATTGACAATCAGGCAGGTGATAAGTTAGGATATGGCTGAAATCATTAAAAAAATCCCAAAAGGAGTCATTTGCCATGGCCGCAAAAAAATCTACCAAAAAATCATCATCACTCTTTCTCGCCGCTAAAAAAATCATCCCCGGCGGTGTAAACAGCCCGGTGCGCGCCTTTAGCGCCGTAGGCGGGAAGCCTCTTTTCATTAAAAAAGCCAGCGGCCCCACAATCACGGACGCTGACAATAATACTTATATTGACTACATAGGCTCCTGGGGACCCATGATAGTCGGGCACGCCCACCCTGCGGTAACAAAGGCCCTGGCAAAGGCCGCGGCCAGAGGCACGAGCTTTGGCGCTCCCACGGAGCTTGAGACAACTCTTGCCCGTATGACCATAGATGCCTTTCCATCTATGGATATGGTGCGTTTCGTAAGCTCCGGCACTGAGGCCACCATGAGCGCCCTGCGCCTGGCGAGGGCTTATACGGGAAGAGACAAGATAATAAAGTTCGAGGGCTGCTACCACGGCCACGGCGACAGCCTCCTTGTAAAGGCCGGGTCCGGCGCCGCCACACTTGGCATACCCTCAAGCCCGGGGGTACCCAAGACCCTTGCCAGGAACACCCTTAACGCACAGTACAATCATATTGAGTCCGTGGAAAAACTCTTCAAGAAAAACCCCGACTCCGTGGCCTGCGTTATTGTTGAGGGCGTGCCGGGTAATATGGGCGTGGTGCTGCCAAAAGAGGGTTTTTTACAGGCGCTTAAGAAAGTATGCCGTAAATACGGGGCTCTGCTTATTATGGACGAGGTAATGAGCGGTTTCAGGCTCTGTTACGGCGGGGCTCAGCAGGTCTTTAAGATAGACCCTGATATAACGTGCCTTGGTAAAGTCATAGGCGGAGGCATGCCTGTTGGGGCCTTTGGAGGCAAGAAAGAAATAATGGAACAGCTCGCCCCTCTTGGCCCTGTTTATCAGGCAGGGACGCTCTCTGGCAACCCCCTTGCCATGACCGCGGGAATCGCCACACTGAAGATACTTGGCAGAAAAGGTGTGTATCCAAGACTGCTTAAAAGGGCAAAGACATTAACTGACGGAATTACGAAGATAGCCGAGAAGGCCGGTGTGGAGTGTTCTCTTACATCAGCGGGGGCCATGTTCACTCTGTTCTTCAACGCAAAGCGGCCCGTGGATTACGCCGGCGCATGTGCCTGCGACCTGAAAAAATTCTCCCGCTATTTTAAACGTATGCTTGAAGCCGGTGTAATGCTCCCCCCATCTCAGTTCGAGGCCAACTTCATAGGGCTCGCGCATACGCCAGAGGTTATAGGCAGAACCCTTGAAGCTGTTGAAAAGTGCATGAAACGTCTATAGAGGTGTAAGAGGTGTTTTAAAGAGGCAAGTTGGGCAGATGGAGGCGGTTTCAGGGCTTGGGAGTACATCCCCCCGTTGGTTTTCTTTGTCTTACTTTCTTTTTTCAGCGGCAAGTTGGGCTGGCGTAGGCTGCATCAGGGCACAGCACCCCATCCCCCCGTTGGTTTTCTTTGTCTTACTTTCTTTTTTCCAAAAGAAAGTAAGGGTTAGATGAATGTAAAGGCAAGGAGGAGTATTCCGAGTGCCACTCTATAGATTACAAAGACTGTCATAGAGGCGCGTGTGATGAACTGCAGGAATAAGTGAATCACGATATAGGCTGAGATAAAAGCGATGATAAAACCTGCTATCAGGGGCAGCCATGGTGTATCAAGACCGGCCTTAAAGAGTTTCAGCCCCTCCATAGACCCTGCCAGCGCTCCCACTATTATAGAGAGCAGAAAAGAGAAGCGTGCTGCCGCGCTCCTTGATAGTCCCGTAAATAATCCGGCTGTTATGGTAATTCCGGACCTGCTTGTACCCGGTATCAGGGCTATGGCCTGAGCAATACCGATAAGGGCCACGCTTCCCCAGCCCATTCCATGTATTTCCCTTGTGCCGCGGCGCCTGTCCGCGATAAAGAGTACAATGCCCCAGAAGATAGATGAGAGTGCCACCACGAAAAGGCTTCGAAGGCTGCCTGAGACAATATCATGTGCAAAAAAGCCTGCGAGCCCCACGGGTATGGTGCCGATGAGTATCATCCAGGCAACCCTTCCGTCACGATTGCCGCCTATACCGCGGGCCCGTCTGCCGGCGATGCTGCGCAGAAAACCAGCCGTAAGCCTCAGGATATCAGCTCTAAAGTACAGAACCACGGCAAGCCATGTTGCCGTATTAAGGGCTACATCAAAGGCCAGCCCCTGGTCGGGCCAATCTGTTAACCGCGGGAGTATTATAAGATGGGCCGTGGAGGATATGGGAAGAAACTCCGTAACCCCCTGAATAAGCGCCAGTATTACTGCATGGAATATGCTCATGAATAAATAAACCTATGTTAAGTGAGTTTGTCAGGCCAGGTTAAGGGGAAGGGTTTGCGGAGAGGTTTGCATGGCCTTTAAGACAGACTTTGCGTACCGCTCTTCTATGATAAGTCCCAGGGTGCGGGCGGTCTTACAGGCAGATTTGCCCATCTTAATGCCCTTTTCGGGCTCTGTCTTGAAGACAAGTTCGGCTCTTGAGATAAGACAATAAAGGAGGCCGCGCCTGTCGCCTGTCTCCTTAAAAAGCAGCTCCGCCTCTTGAAAATTTCCAAGGGCAATTTTATCACGGCCAAGCATCTGACGGCTTGTGCCGTAAGCCCAGAGCGTATAAGCGTAACTAACCCTGTCGCCCATTTTTTTGTAGTTTACACGGGCAAGCTTAAAAAACTCCATGGAGCCCGCGAAGTCGTTTTTCATCCGCTTTGCGTTGGCCATACCGCAGTACGAGTAGGCCAGCCCAAATCTATCGCCAAGTGAGTTGAAGATATCATTGGCCTTCTTGTAAAAGCCGTAGGAGGCCGTGTAATCACCCTTTACCCGCGAGGCTCCGCCAAGACCGGTAAGGCAAAACCCCACGCCGAGACGGTCTCTACGGGCTGAGTATATTTTTTTGGCCTCTGTAAAGTCAGAGATAGCGCCTTTTAGATTTCCCTTCAGCCGCCGCGCTCCGCCTCTGGCCCAGAGCGTAAATGCGATGGCCGGTTTATCAGAGCGGTTTCTGTAAAACCTGAGGGCGTCATTAAATATCTTCAAGGCCTCAGAGAATCTTCCCGTTGCGCGAAAACACAGACCGATACCCACAAGGGCGTCTCTTGCACCGCACACATCTGCGGTGGCAAGGCAGAGCTTTCGGGCAGAACGGTAACTGCGGGCGCTCTTTACAAAATCCCCTGTAAGACGATAGCAATCCCCCGTGGCAGAGAGGCACTGAAGTCTCAGCTCTTTATCCGCACCTGCAAGGGAGGCGGCCTCACCGTACAAAAAGGCCGCGGGAGCGTACTTTGAGTTTGCCCTCTCTTTACAGGCAAGGTCAAACAACTCGCGGGCCTCTGCAAGACGGTTAGCGGACTTTTTCTTTACCCCGGTATCACGCACTATTATTCCAGAACCCCGGGCTCGGACTTTTTAATAAGTGGAAAACCAAGCTCTTCTCTGGTCTTGAGGTATGCCGTGGCGCACCCCTTGGCAAGGTTTCTTATGCGCCCGATAAAGGCCGTCCTCTCGGCCACGCTGATAGCGCCGCGTGCGTCAAGTAGGTTAAAGGTATGAGAGCACTTAAGGCATAGGTCGTATGCCGGCAGTGCAAGCTCCTGCTCAAGAAGACTTACACACTCACTCTCGTACATCTCAAAGAGTTTAAAGAGCATCTCCACGTTCGCGCCATCAAAGTTATAACGGGAGAACTCTATCTCTCCTGTGAGATGAATATCACCGTAATCAATATCTTTATTCCATTTAAGGGCATAGACGCTGTCCACGTCCTGAAGGTACATGGCTATCCTCTCAATGCCGTAGGTAATCTCACCGGGCACGGGCGAGAGGTCAAGGCCGCCTGCCTGCTGAAAATAAGTAAACTGCGTAATCTCCATACCATCAAGCCATACCTCCCAGCCAAGGCCCCATGCGCCAAGCGTGGGAGACTCCCAGTCGTCTTCCACAAAACGTATATCATGCTCAAGGGGGTTTATACCAAGGGCCTGAAGGCTCTTAAGGTATACATCCTGTATATTATCAGGGGATGGTTTAAGGATTACCTGAAACTGATAATAGTGCTGAAGCCTGTTGGGGTTCTCGCCGTAACGACCGTCTGTGGGCCGTCTTGAGGGCTGCACATAAGCTGCCTTCCAGGGCTCCGGACCAAGGACCCTCAGAAAAGTGGCGGGGTGAAAAGTACCTGCCCCCATTTCCATGTCATAGGGCTGTTTAATAAGACAACCCTCTGCGGCCCAGAATTTTTGAAGATTCAAGACAATATCCTGAAGATACATCATGGCGTTTTTAACCTTCCTTTAGTAAAGACTACACGGTATTTTAATAGGCCCGGCCTTTAATAAGCCCCGGGATTGATGCTCTGCATCTGCTCCATAAAACTCTTGGTCTTTAGACCGTGACCAAGGCGTATCTTTATAAAAGTATCAAGAAGCGGCCCGGCCTCTTCTGTGAAAAGAGCACCCGGGCGCAGCCTGTGCAGCTTGTCCGGACCCATCCTCTCTACTGCTTGCAAAAACCTTGCCGTACCAGCGCTAAGTCCCACGGCCTTCTCGCCCGTTACAACGCAGCCGCGGCATAAAAGCCCGCCTTTTATGGGGCTGAACCTGAAGAGCTCGCCGCCAACCGGGCTTGATACCACCTCGCCGCAGGATACGCAATCATCAAACCCCGGCATGTAACCAAGAAGAGATAAGAGCTTAACCTCAAAAAATCTACAGAGCAAAAGTGCCTCGCCACCGTTGTCCATAAAAGAGAGAAAACTCTTCAAGAGGCTGAAGACCTCGGGCTGAGAGTCCCCTGGACGTGTAAAGGCCCCTGTAAGCTCAACAAGATAACAGGCTGCCGTGAAGATTTCCATATCTCCCCTTAGCCCGTCAAAGCCGTTAATAAGGGCCGCGTCATCTACCCTTACAAGCTCGCTTTTTTCGTTATAATGAAAAAAGAGCTTAATGCTTGACGCGGGCTCAAGCCTGCCCACAAACCTTTTTCTACTCCTCCGCGCTCCCTTTGCTATACCCTTAACCTTCCCAAAGTCCCTGGTGCAAAAACCCAGTATGCGGTCGGACTCGCCAAAGTCAAAAGACTCGAGAATAATGGCCTCTGTAACGTAATGTCCTCTTTTCATAAGAACCCCATCCTGATAAAGATGGTAGCAAGGCCCAGAAAACAGAGGAACCCTCCGATATCCGTGCATGTGGTAACAAAGATGCCTGCTGATATCGCGGGGTCAACCTTGAGCCACTTCAGGAGCAGCGGTATAAAGGCCCCGCTAAACCCGGCTATTACAAGGTTTGCTATCATGGCAAGAAATATGAGCAGACCCACAACCGGGCCCGCGCCAAGAAGATATGCTATGACGGCGGCGCCAACCCCTATTATCAGGCCGTTCAAAAAACCAACGGTCACTTCCTTAAGCAGTATACGCCGCGCGTCTTTCATCTCAAGCTCGCCAAGTGCAAGGCTTCTCACCAGCACCGTTATTGTCTGAGTCCCGGCGTTACCGCCCATACCGGCCACAATGGGCATGAGCACGGCAAGCATGACCAGCTGCTCAATGGTGCCGGAAAATATCTTAACTACGGATGCGGCCAGAAAGGCCGTGCCAAGGTTAATGATAAGCCACGGGGCCCTCATCTTAAGGGAACGGGCCGGAGGGTCTGTAATCCTCTCCTCCTTGTTAATACCCGCCATGTGGTAAAAATCCTCGTAGATCTCCTCTTCTATAACATCAACCACGTCATCAACGGTAATCCTGCCTACAAGGACGTCGCGGTCGTCTACAACAGGGAGAGAGAGCAGGTCGTAACGCTCAAACAACCTCGCCACCTCTTCCTGGTCAACATCCGTTGTCACCTTTATGGGATCGCTGTCCATTATATCTGAGATGCGCACCGTGGGTGAGCTCAGTATAAGCCTGGCAATAGGCAGTACCCCTATCAGCCTGCCCCGCGTATCCACTACGAATATATTTGTTATATTCTCCATGCCGGCGCTCTTTTTTCTAATCTCCTCAATGCCCTGCTCTGCCGTAGCATGACCGGGTACGGCGACAAGCTCTGTCTGCATCTTTCCGCCTGCCGTGTCCTCGGGGTACACAAGTAGCCTCTGCACATCTATGGAGTCCTTTACATCAATACCATCAAGAACATGACGCGCCTCCTCTGCGGGAAGCTCGGAGATAATATCCGCGGCGTCATCCGACTCCATCTCATCAACAACCTCAATGAGACGCTCGGGCTGTAGTGAATCCAGGAGCTTCTGCCTCTGACGCTCATCTACGTCAAGGAGCACCTCAGAGGCCATAACGCTTGTAAGAAGTTTAAAAAACTCCATAGCCTCTTTGTCATCAAGGCCCTGAAAGATCCTGCCCACATCCGAGGCATGGAGATCCTTGACGAGTTTTTTAATGGACTCGGTCTCGCGCGCGCCAAGCAGGTCCTTGAACTCGTCTATATGAGTTTTTTTTATCTCAGTATGCATATCTTACCTGTAAAAAAACAAGTGGGCCGCCCGTCTGTGCCCAATCATACTTATGGAAAAAACCTTTCCTTAAGCTCCATAACCGCTCTTCAAAGCGGACAAAATCGAATTTAAGTTTTGATTTTAGTAAAAAAGATTGTACGACTAAAAAATTAACACAGAGAAAAAAGGCAAGTCAACATTAATTCAGGAAGACCTCTCTCGGATAAGGGGCCGCAGGAGCCGTTATAGGTCAAGAGATTATCTTACAACAAGCACCGCTCCGGTAACAGCGCGCAGCACATATTCCGCCGTACTGCCAAGTACAAACTCAACTACCCTGGTCCTGTGCGTAGCGCCCATGAAGAGCATATCATGGCCGGCTTCCCTGTAATACTTTTCTATTTCCACAGGGGCCTCGCCCTTGAGCTCCTTGAAAACTCCTTTAATATCATAAGACTTAAGGTAATCCATGGCATCAACAAGGTGTTTATCGGCCTCGCCGGCAGCGCCCACCGAGGCAACGGAGAGCCGACGGTTTGTCACCCTTGCAAGCTCTGCCGCAATACGCATGGCATCGGCGGCGTTATCGCTGCCATCGTAAACAAGAAGAGGGTTCTTAACGGGTTTGAACTTAGAGGGGGCGATGAATACAGGGGCAGAGCTTTTTCTAATCACCGCCTCGGTAACAGAACCCAGCATGCCTGTATCAAATGCCTCATTGTCCCCCTTTCGCCCCATTACAACCATATCGGAAAGTTTGGACTTTTTGCATATCTCAGCTGCCACGACTCCGGAGCTTAGGATAGTCTCCGCCGGGATCTTGGCCTTCTTGCACCTCTCTTTAAACTCCGAGAGTATAACCTCTCCCCTCTGCTCAAGGGTCTCCCGCATCTTACCGGAAAAGTTCACTATGGGTTCAAGCCCCATAGATGAGGTAAGGTCGTAAAGAAAAGGACCTTCCAGCAAGACTCTGTCAACTACGAAGATACCATTAAGGGTGGCCTTGAAACTGCCTGCCAGCCAGAGCGCAAACTCCGCTGCAGCAGAGCTGTTCTTTGAGCCATCCTGCGCTACAAGAATTTTTTTAATCATATGAGCACCGGTTTACCTGAAGGTATGAAACTCACCTGAATATCCCCGTCCTTGAGGATAACCTTAAAGAGGTCTCCATCCTTCCAACTAAGTGTTAAAGGCACCTTTACCTTCTCGTCTATATGACGCTTTAAAAATCTCGCGCCGTACTTTTTGCTGTACCCCGACTCCACAAGGGCCTCTACGGCGTCGTCATCCACGCTCAGGTCTTTGCCGAACTCTCTGAGGCTGTCCCTGATGCCGCTAATATACCTCAAGGTGAGCTCGTGCACCTCCTCGCGCGTAAGCGGAGTAAATACGATTATGTCATCAATGCGGTTAAGATACTCGGGAGAAAAAGTATTCTCCAGGTCCTTCATAATATCACTCTTAAGGGCCTTTATGCTCTGCCCCTCGGGCATGAAACCCAGAGGCCGTACGTATTTTTTAAATATATCGGCGCCGATGTTGCTGGTCATAATAATAACCGTATCACTGAAATAAATTCTCTTGCCGCGCCCGTCTGTAAGCCAGCCCTCGTCAAAGACCTGGAGAAAAAGATTAAGCACATTGGGGTGGGCCTTCTCCACCTCGTCAAGGAGCACTACGGAGTAGGGATTTTCGCGCACCGGGTTTGTGAGCAGCCCACCGCGTTCAGAGCCCACTATGCCCCGGGGCATGCCCAGGAGTTTATCAATGGCAATGCCGCCGTCTTTATACTCGCTCATATCAAGGCGTATCATCTTTTTTTCATCGCCGAACAAAAATTCCGCAAGGCTTCTGGCAAGCTCTGTCTTTCCAACTCCCGTGGGCCCGAGAAAGAGCAAGACGCCGTCGGGACGGGCGTAATTTTCTTTTAAAGGCCCTTTATTAAGGCGCAGCCTGCGGGCAAGCGCCGTGATGGCCTCGTTCTGGCCTACGAGCCTCTCGGAGAGCTCCTTTTCCATACTCTTAAAACGCGCCGTAGTGTCACGAAAGATCATATCCACCGGTATCTTTGTCTCCTGTGAGATAACCTCTATGACATCAGAGGCCACAACAGGCTCGCCTGGGCGGTTTATCTCCACCTTTACACAGGCCGTATCCAGCCACCCTATGACCTTATCCGGCATCTTCAGGCTGCGCATATACCTCTTGCTCATATCAAGGGCCGTATCTATGGCGCTCTCGTCAACAGAAACGGAGTAGTTTTTTTCCAGCCTCTGCCTGATGCCGTAGAGTATTTTTTTTGTCTCACCGGCTGTGGGCTCATCAATATTAACAAGGCGAAAGCGTCTTGCCAGCGCCTCGTCCTCGGCTATAAACTCCTTGTACTCCGAGAGCGTGGTGGCCCCGATGACCTGCACCTCGCCACGGGCAAGGTTTGATTTAAGAATATTGGCCGCATCAGAGGGCACGCCCATGGCGCTGCCCGCACCGATTAACGTATGGGCCTCGTCCACAAAGAAGATGATGTTCTTTCTCTCTTTTATCTCCTTTATTATCTTCTCAATCCTGTCCTCGAACATACCGCGAAATATTGTGCCCGCAACAATGGAGTTCATCTGGATATTAACGATATGCTTGTCACGAAGCCTCTTTGGTACCGTATCAGGGGCTGTCTCTATGCGTCTTGCAAGGCCCTCTACAACAGCGGTCTTGCCTACGCCGGGCTCGCCCACTATCATGACGGAGTTGGAACGCTCCACGTGGCAGAGTATCTCAATTACCTGATCTATCTCCTTGTCTCTTCCTATGATGAGGGGGAGTTTATCAAAACGCGCGAGTTTATTAAGGTTTACGGCGAAGTGCTTGAGATTGGGGGGAAGCTCGTACTTCTTTAAGAGCTCTTCCTTTAGCTCTTCCTTGCTGCGCACCTTCACGGAAATTCGGCGCATTACATAATCGCGGTCAAGGCCGAAGCTGCGGAATACCTTTGCCGGAAGGCTGTTGTTCTCCTGAAAAATAGCGATAAAAAGGTCCGTGGGGCTTATCTCTTCCCTGCCCCAGCGGTATGCCTCTTCACGTGCGATTCTAAAGACGTTCTTGGTGGCAGGGGGGATTTTAATGCCAAAACCAATGTACTGGTTGGTAACGTTAAGGTGTTCGTTGAGAAAACTTATAACATGGCTGGCATCGAGGTTAAGGTCTTCCATCACCTCTCTGAAAAAGACCTTCTCCACCATGGAAAAAGCCATAAAGAGGTGCTCAACGCCGAGATAATAATGCTCTCGCTTCTTACTCTCCTCAAGGGCAAGGTCAAGGACCCTTTCCGCCTTTGCAGAGAGTTTCTCTCTCATAGTCTCAAGTTCGGTCATCTTGGCCCCTTAAAAAGCCTCTCGTGCAACCTTCACTCCCTTATCCGCCTGTGTCTGTCCAACCTCGCGGATAAAGCTTTCATCAGAGAGATTATAACGTAAAATCTAAAAAAATTCCCCTTTATTTTACCATAACCCCTTTCTCGGGTCATAGGCGTTGCGGCTCTCGAACTCACGGATAAGCTCCTCTGACCTCTTATCAATGGACGAGGGCAGGGTTATGTGTATCTCGCAGTACTGATTTCCATGAGCACCGCGGCGCGGGGCAACGCCCTTGCCGCGAAGGCGGAGCTTGCGTCCCCCCTGTGTGCCGGGTGAGATTTTTATCCTCGCAGGCCCTGTAATCGTGGGCACCTCTATCTCAGCGCCAAGGAGGGCCTCACCTATTGTTACGGGAACATCAATGTATATATCTTTGCCTTTTCTCTTGAAATACGGGTGTTTGCCTACGGTGGTGATAATAAAAAGGTCGCCCGGAGGGCCGCCGTCAGAGCCCTCGTCCCCCTTGCCTGCCACACGTACGCGTGCGCCGTCGCTAATACCGGCGGGTATCTTTATGGTAATCTTCTCACTGGCGCCACTCTGCCGTCTTACGGTTACCTTAATCTCAGTGCCCCTTACGGCCTGAAGAAAGTCAAGGCTAAGTCTGTACTCAAGGTCAGCGCCTCTTTGCGGCCCCCGCCTTCTTCCGCCGCCCATGCCGCCGAAGATCTCGCCGAATATATCCTCAAAGCCGCCTCCGCCACCGCCGCCAAAACCCCCGAAACCTCCCATGCCGCCCATGCCTCCGCCCCCGGGAGGCCAACCCGCGCCAGGACCTCCGGCACCGCCGGGAACCCTGCCCGTAAGGTCGTAATCCTCTTTTTTCTTGGGGTCGCCAAGAACAGAGTATGCCTCATTTATCTCCTTGAATTTCTTCTCCATGCCCTTGTCGCCGGGATGCAGATCAGGGTGATATTTTCTGGCCAGACCTCTGTACGCCTTTTTTATCTCTTCGGCCGTGGCGTCTCTGCCTACACCGAGTATCTCGTAAAAATCCTTTCCTGCCATCTATCTGCTCTTCGCCTCTTTAAAATTAATGCCCGGAAACAATAAAAAAGGGGGGACTGGACGGCTAAAAGCAGAACAGTTACCCCCGCTTAAAGGGAAAGATATCACTTAGTGAAGAGAAAGACAAGTTTACTTGGCAGCGCTCTCCCCGCTCTCGTCCCCGGATGAATCGGAGGTGCCGGTATCCTCGTCCACCACCTCGGCATCTACCACATCGCCCTCGGGGCCGCCGCCATCTGTACCAGAGGCGCCTTCTGCGCCTGCTGCGGCCTGCTCGGCTGCTGTGGCCTCTTTGTACATCTGCTCGGCCAGTTTATGCGAGGAGCTGTTTATCTTCTCCAGAGCCGCCTTCATCTCATCAACGGTCTTATCACCCTCAAGAGCGGTCTTGCCCTCACTAAGGGCCTCCTCCACAAGCTTGGCGTCTTCCTCGGAGATTTTCTCCCTGTTCTCTTTGAGGAGCTTTTCCGTAGAGTATACAAGGCTGTCAAGCTGGTTTCTCATATCAATACGGGCCTTCTTGTCTTTATCCTCCTCGGCATGGGCCTCGGCCTCCTTGACCTTGGCCTCTACCTCATCGGAAGACAGACCGCTTGAGGCCGTAATGGTTATGTTCTGCTTTTTATTCGTGGCCTTATCCTCTGCCGATACGTTAAGGATACCGTTGGCGTCTATATCAAAGGTGACCTCTATCTGAGGCACGCCACGCGGTGCGCTTGGCACGCCTATAAGGTGAAACCTTCCAAGGGTGCGGTTATCTGCTGCCATCTGACGCTCACCCTGCAGTACATGTATCTCCACCTGTGTCTGATTGTCCGCTGCGGTGGTGAAGGTCTCTTTTTTCTTCGTGGGTATGGTGGTGTTTCTGGGAATAAGCGTAGTCATTACGCCGCCAAGGGTCTCAAGACCAAGGCTGAGAGGCGTAACATCAAGGAGCACTACGTCTTTTACATCACCTGCGAGTACGCCGCCCTGAATAGCAGCGCCTATGGCCACCACCTCATCGGGGTTCACGCCCTTGTGGGGCTCTTTACCGAAGAAGTTCTTTACAAAGTCATGTATGGCGGGCATACGCGTCATGCCGCCAACAAGCACAACCTCGTTTATATCAGAGGCGCGAAGCCCGGCGTCTTTAAGGGCCGCTGCGCAGGGGGCCTCGCTTCTCTTCACAAGATCCTCAACGAGCTGGTCGAGCTTTGCCCTTGAGAGCCTCATGACAAGATGCTTGGGCCCTGAGGAGTCCGCCGTAATAAAGGGCAGGTTTATCTCCGTCTCCGATGTGCTCGAAAGCTCTATCTTGGCCTTTTCCGCGGCTTCCTTGAGCCTCTGCAGGGCCATCTTGTCCTTTGAGAGATCAACTCCCTGGTCTTTCTTGAACTCCTCTGTAAGCCAGTCTATGATGCGCTGGTCAAAGTTATCACCGCCAAGGTGAGTATCTCCGTTAGTGGCCTTTACCTCAAATACACCGTCTCCCACCTCAAGTATGGAGACATCAAAGGTACCGCCGCCAAAATCATAGACAACGATAAGCTCTTCTTTTTTCTTATCCATGCCATAGGCAAGGGATGATGCCGTGGGCTCGTTGATTATGCGTTTTACATCAAGCCCTGCTATCTTACCTGCGTCTTTGGTGGCCTGACGCTGGGCGTCGTTAAAGTAAGCGGGCACCGTAATAACGGCCTCTGTAACGGTCTCGCCAAGGTATGCCTCTGCCGCCCTCTTGAGCTTTTGCAGTATTACGGCTGATATCTCCGGAGGCAGGTACTCTTTACCCATGTTATTGGATTTAACGGCAGCGCGGCCCTGAGCGTCCTTGATGGCCTTGTAGGGCACCATCTTCATCTCTTCGGTAACCTCGTCGAATTTGCGGCCCATGAAGCGTTTTATGGAGAATATGGTGTCCTCGGGATTGGTGACGGCCTGACGCTTGGCCACCTGCCCCACGAGGGTCTCCTTGTCCTTTGTAAAGGCTACAACAGAAGGGGTGATGCGGCTGCCCTCCTCGTTTACTATTACCTTAGGCTCTCCGGCCTCCATTACCGCTACAACGGAGTTCGTTGTGCCAAGGTCTATTCCTATAATCTTTCCCATTACCTTCCTCCTTGATCCTCTTTTTTTATTTTAAAAATCCTTAATATCCGGTGGACGTAAAAGACTGCTGAATCTTTGACAGAGCTGCGGTCTGTGCACCTGAATGGTTCTGCTTTCTGTAATGTAGGGTCGAGGACCCTTAATGTCAAGGCAAGGGGGGGTATTTTTGTGTTAAGGGGTCTTTATACGGATAAATACAGGTAAAAAAGGGGATGGATGAGGAAAAAGCTGCCAAAGAGCCGTTAAAAAACCCAGAGGGGAATACAAAGAACCATGAGAGACAAAGTAAAGTACGCGGCATCGGCAGTAACCAATAGGCCGTTAAAAATCTAAGAGGGCAATGTGATGGATTATGAAAAAAAAGGATAATCAGAGGCACATGGGTAACCAATGGGCAATTAAAAATCTCCGAGGAGGTGCTGTAATAATGCTACGGAGACAATGGCCGCGGTCTCTGTGCGCAGGATTCTCGGGCCCAGGGTTGCCTCTGTAAAACCAGCGTCCAGAGCCGAGGCGCGCTCTGCCTCTGTAAAGCCGCCCTCAGGACCTATGAGTATTGCGGCGCTCTGCGGTAGGCTACCCTTATGAACTGAGAGTATATCTGCCACGACTCTGCCGCCGTCCTCATAAAAGAAAATTTTTACCTCGGCAGAGGCCGCTGCTCTCAGCGCCTTTGCAAGTCCCTGCTCAAAGGTTACAAGGGGTACGATAGAGCGTCTGCACTGCTTGGCTGCCTCAAGGGCTACACTACGCCATCTCAGGAGTTTTGTATCTATCTTTCGAGCACTCACATCAGGGACGCTGCGCCCCGCGGAATAAAAGACAATGGCATTTACGCCAAGCTCCGTGGCCTTCTGGATAATAAGTTCCGGCTTATGGGCCTTTGAGAGACCTGCGAGGAGGGTTATTTTAAGGGTCGACTCACCGCAGGGCTCTGTGGTTGAGATAATACTTACTCGTGCCAGCTCTTTGGTAATGGAAGTAATTTTCCCCAGAACTTCAAGGCCCCTGCCGTTAAAGAGAGAAACCTCATCGCCCTCGGTTAACCTCAGAACCATAACATGCCTCAGCTCATCACCACTTAAGGCAGCCTCCGTGGTACTGGCGGTAAGGTCTTCAATAAAAAATCGTCTCAAGATACCTCTTCAGCCGCAGCCGTAATTGTAATATTACTCATTTTTCACCTATCTGCGCCTCTGCATAAGACAATACACATCCACTCGCCTGAGACGAATTTCTTATAAACCCTCATGCCAAGTGCTCTGTAAACGGCAAGCACGGCAGGGGCCTGCTCGCGAAGTATTCCTGATAAGACAATAAAACCGCCATGCTTATTGGAAGCACATCCCAGCCTGTCTACAAGCTCAGGTGCAAGGCGGCAGAGCTCCTCTGAAAATATATTAGCCGTAATAATCGTGAATTTTTGAGTGAGAGAAGAGATGGGTCTATTGCTGAGGCGCGCTTTTACTTGATTAATCTTAAGGTTACCCCGCGCTACCTTTATGGCAAGAGGGTCAATCTCAAGCCCAAGGGCAGCGGAAGCGCCAAGCTTCAGCGCAGCTATCATGAGAATGGCAGAGCCAGCGCCTACATCAAGAACAGGACCACCTGATAGAGCCCTGTTGTTATTGCTGCCGCCAAGGAGCATGAGAAGGGCCTTCAGGCACATCCCGGTCGTGGGGTGAGTGCCTGTGCCAAAGGCCATGGATGGGTCTATTACAACCTCAATCTCGCCAGTTTTTTTAAGCGCCTTTGACCAGCTGGTATGGATAAAAAGGCCGCTGCCCCTGTAAGAGATCCTTACGGGGCGAATGCCGCCGCGCCAGGACAGGGACCAGTCACGGTCTTTTATGAGGCTAAGGTCCATGTCCCAGCCTATGGCAGCGGCCTCGGCTCTTAAAGCGGTAAGAGCCGAACTCTCTGCAGACCCCTTCCCATGTTTGGCGGGTATGGAGGCCTTCAGCTGTAGGCGCTCTGTTTTCTCCCTCTTAAGAGAAGGAAGATCAGTAAAAAACTCACCCTCAATCACGGCCTTACTGCCGGCCTCAATCAGCAGCCCTACTGCCTCGTCCCTTGTTGCGGGGGTACCGCTAAGGGTTATCTCCACCCAGCTCTTTACAGGCACGGACAATCAGGACCTCATATTTATGAACTGCAGGGCAACATCAAAGTCACGGGACTTCAGGTCCTGAATTACGGCCTGAAGGTCATCAAGCTTTTTTCCCGATACACGTACCTGGTCGTCCTGAACCTGAGCCTGCACCTTTAGTTTCAGCCCCTTTATCATCTTTACTATGGCCTTGGCCTTATCCGTGGGAATACCCTGAGTCACTACTATGAGCTGCTTTTTCATGTCCCCGGATATATCCTCAACAGGTTTGAAGTCAAGGGATTTTAATGCAACGCCGCGCTTCACAAGCCTTGCCTCAAGCATATCCACAAGGGCCTTCAACCTGCTCTCGCTGTCTCCCAGAACAACTATCTCTTCTTTTTTATCCCAGGTAATCTCGCACTTTGAGCCCTTAAAGTCATAACGGTTCTTCAGCTCGGCCTTGGTCTGGTTTACGGCGTTATCCACCTCCTGCACATCTACTTTTGAGACTACATCAAAACTTGACATAGAGTTTTGTCCTCCTGTTTTTTATTATTGGCGCTCTGCCGTATTTTCTATAACAACGGTGCCCTCGGGAGGGGTGAACTTAAAGAGTCTATCCTCTATGGGCACGTTTATGGTGATATGAGAAAAGCTCACCGCCGTTGTGTTGCCGTAGTGGTCTTTTATGGTGAATTTTTCTACAAGAAGGGTCTTCTTTGATACAAGAAGAGAGAGGGTTTTTATCTGCTGATGAAACTCACGGGGCACCAGCTCGATGGTAACCCGTCCGTTCTTTAAAGGAGATACCTTTGTGATAAAGCGTTTTCTGATGCTGCCCATGCCGGAGAGAAAGTCAGTGGCGATATCAGGGCCTCTGCCAATGCTCTTAAACGCCTGGTTAAGATCGGGCTGGTAAAACCACAGGACCGTCCCGTCTCCGATTATCTCGTCTTCAATGGTGCCCTTGTAGACCCAGCGTATCATTCCGGGTTTCTTAAAGTAAACGCGGCCTCCAGAGGGACCGTCCATGGCGGAGAGCCCTTTTGCTACCTGCCTGAAATCAGCGCGAAGCGTTTTTATGGTCTTATACTTAGCCTCAAGGTCGCCTACAATATCCCCGGACG